>JAUWVK010000084.1 GCA_030617485.1 Gammaproteobacteria bacterium | reverse complement strand
TTACAATTGCTGGCATACCGGGAAGAAGGCAAAACTGGCGACATTAAAAAAGGGCTACGTAACGAAGCCTTTCTTATCGGACAAAAGGTATAGGAAAAAAATCATAGAACAAAAAGTCCAATTGCCTTTTATTCTGTATTTTCGTTTTTACTCGATTCCCAGTGCAAAATACCTTCCACAGCATCTTCCGTCAGTTGTGGTGTAATCAACGTGATAAAGGCATACACAAAATTACGCAAGTGGCGCCCACGGTGCACACACACGCAACTCGTACTCGGCCGGAATAAATCCCCCGTGCTCACCACGACTAACTCCTTGTCTTCACTTGGATCCAGGGCAGTTTCTGCAATCAAGCCCACCCCCAATCCCAGCTTCACATATTTTTTGATGATGTCTGAATCAAGCGCAGTTAATGCAATATTGGTGAGCAAACCCGCATCGGTAAATGCCTGATTGACCGCTGAGCGGCCAGCGACGGCGTGATCGTAAGTAATCAGGGGATATTTTGCCAACGCTTCCAAAGTTAGCGAAGTTTCATTCGCCAACGGATGATCCAGTGGCGTGATCACTGACAGGTTCCACTCTTTATAGGGCAGCATAACCAGTTCTTTGGGCATATCTTTAGTCGCCGTCGTAACGGCAACATCCGCTGTTCGAGACAGCAGCATATCGCTAATCTGTCGCGTATCACCCTGGTGAATACGTAATTTCACATCGGGAAATTGTTCAGAAAATTCTGCTATTACTGATGGCAGGGCGTGATAGGCCTGAGTATGTGTTGTCGCAATGGACAAGGTTCCTTTGCTGTCATCATTTAGCTGCTGGGCAACCTGGCGAATATTCTCTGTCTCGGTAAGAATCCGTTCCGCCATTTCAATAATATCTTCACCTGCCTTGGTAACGCCGGTCAATCGCTTGCCGTGACGCTCAAATACCTGAACATTCAGCTCCTCTTCCAGCAGCCGAATTTGGGTACTGATACCAGACTGAGCGGTAAACAAGCGCTCAGCCGCAGTGGTCACATTTAGCCCTCGACGGGCAACCTCACATATATAGCGTAGTTGTTGCAGTTTCACCCTATATCATCCTTTATGTTCATCAAATGCCATTGTGATTATCGCCTGTTTTGATACCGCAACAACCACATTCAAAACCCTTTCCAACACCAGAGTACACCGTAAAATCCTAATATACGAATGTCAGATATAGCAGGGACTAATGCCTATATCGTCACTTTGCCGAAAAACTGTGGCTTTTATCTCTATTTATGAAATCAATTTCTGAAAACATTTATTCAGAGACTTGAAACCAAGACGACATAGTTCCCAACTAACCAACTGTGGAAATATAAACCAGCCCCAAACACCCAATTTTTATATTTATTGAGATAAAGGAATATCGTTATGAAACAGCCCGCCAAATTCGTAAAAACAGCAATATGTGGACTAATCCTAGGCACAGCTTCTCTAAGTAGCCTGGCAGAACCCTATGATGATGGGTTAATGGCCTATGCAACAGGCAATTACACTGAAGCCGGCAAACAGTTCATGGCCGCCGCCGAACAAGGCAGCCCTGGCGCTGAACACATGTTGATGCGCCTGTTCTCAGAAGGAAAACTGCAGGCCAATAATGTAAAGAATGAAACCTTAAAATGGACCAAAAAAGCGGCCAGCCATGGGATTGTACAGGCACAATTTGAGCTGGCTGAAATATATGCAAAGCAAAAAGGTGACGTTGCTACAGCCATTCGCTGGTATTACCTGGCAGCAAACCAGAATCATCCCAATGCTTATTTTGAACTGGGTGAAATTTATAAAAATGGCGCCAAAAATATAGCGGCAGACTCACGAAAAAGCACCCGCATGTATCAGATTGCGGCCTCTGAATTTGATGTTTATGCCCAAAAAGGCAACCCAAAATACCAATACACACTGGCAAAAATGTACCAGCAGGCCAAGGGTGTAAATAAAGACATAAAGCTTGCTGTAAAATGGATGGGAAAATCTGCCCTGCAGGGGCATGCTTTAGCCCAGCTTGAGCTTGGTCGCCTTTATGCAAAAGGTGACGACGTTCCTCGCGACATCAATCAGGCTAAACACTGGCTAACTCTTGCTGCAGCTCAAGGCACGGGACCCGCAAGCACTTCAGCTAGGGATATGCTGACTGAACTTAATAAAGATGGAAATACCAGACTCGCTTATGCTTTTTAAGAGCTGACTATTTGTTAAAACTTAAGATGCAACCTGAAAAATGACAACGTTTCATCGCGCTGACACTTTTCACTTACGACCCCATCAGCAGTGCTTGAGTGCTTGATATTTGCGCCTGTGCACTAGCCATGACCGCAGGAATTATTTCCTCGTCAAGCCCAGTCAGTTCCCAGGCCACTGGCTGAATCCTGGGAGCATGATACAAATCAGTCGTATCAAGCACCGCCAATTTTGCGATGCTATTGGCAATATGGACGATCGCAGCTTCAACCCGATGTTCTTTTGCCCAGCCAGGATTATGATGATAAGCAATACATTCCTGAAGATTGACTGGTAAAGACCATCTGTGTGCTAAACCACCCCCAACTTCGGCATGGTCAAACCCAAACAGTTCACGCTCAGCATCCTGTATGCTCAAGCCCTCTGATCCATCAGTACAAGATTCAATCGCTTTACGAGACAATTCCGGCTCACGATTGTACAAAACCAGCTCACCAATATCGTGAAGCAAACCGGCAACAAACACCGCTTCGCGTTGACTTCGTAAACAGTCCATAGCCAATGTGCGCGCGCACAAAGCACAGTAAATACTATGCTCCCAAAAACTTTGCATGGACACTAACGTGTTAGGAATACCCTGAAATGCTTTTACAGCCGACGTTGCCAAAGCAATATCACGCACCTGTTTTGTACCTAACACTGTTACTGCACGTGTAACCGTATCAATCTGAGTTGTAAACCCATACATTGGACTATTAGCAATACGTAACAATCGAGCTGTCAGTGCAGCATCCTGATTGATTATCCGACCCATATCTGCGGCTGAACACGTCGGATCATCAACCATTTCATTGAGGCGAACACAAACCTCTGGCAGTGAAACCAGTGGGGCAACATCACTAATGAGCTTCTCTAGTTGCATCTCTAATCTACAAATCCTTCGGAGCCGGGAAACTGTGGTGCATGTTTCTGTATCCACTCAAGAGCCGCCTCTCCACCATTTAATTTTCGCCCTTCTTTTTTCAACACTTCCTGCTTGTATTGTTCGATATGACAAATTTGCTCAACCATTCGCGCACGAAACATATCGTCTTTATTAAGAAACTCTACGCCGATTTCAAACAAGGTATTTCCGGGGCGGCACCACGAAACCCTACCTACTGCTTCAAACTCAGGCTGAATCAGGGGTATTTTAATACTGACAGTTGCTCCAGTCGCTAATTCATTCTTTGAACTAAATGAAAGCCCACCAAAGCTGACATTGTTTAAATGCTCATTTCCTTCTGTGACCATTTTTTCCAAATGAAAATCAATCGGAATATTTGAAGGATGGCGGATATAATTTCGCATAGTAATCCCAGCAACCTGCCTGTTTACGTTTAACCCTCGCCACCCATAAGGCTAAAGCTTTCTTTATAATAGAGTAGCCTCTTATGTCACCAAGAGCTAGCTTGCCCAAAGGCGCCATCTAAAAACTTTATAAAAACAAAGTCACTGCTGTAAACTAACCGGAATCAAGTGACTTGTGGATAACCATTGTGAGCAAATTTGTTCTACTAACAAAAATTGTTGCATTTCTGGCAGTATGGCTGGGATCAATATCCATATTGACTGCCAATGAAACCATTGGCAATAGAAGCCAGAATACTGAAAATCAGGCTGTCATTTTGATGTATCACCATTTCGGTGTCAGCAAACATCCTTCAACCAATATACGACTGGAGCAGTTTGAAGCACATCTAGATCATCTGTCTCAAGCGGGTTACCAGGTATGGCCATTAACAAAAGTCACTGAATACATACGGGAAAATCGGCCATTCCCTACACGCGTCGCAGCCATCACCATCGATGATGCTTATTTGTCTGTTTATACTGAGGCGTACCCTCGGTTGTTAAAAAAATCCTGGCCATTTACCGTCTTTGTTGCAACGGATGGCGTTGATCGCCATTTTCGTTCATACATGTCCTGGCAACAAATGCGTGAAATGCAAAACAATGGGATAACCTTTGCCAATCACTCGGCAAGTCATGATTATTTAATACGTCAAAACCCAGAAGAAAATAATCAGCAATGGCGGATTCGTATCACAAGCGACATACAACGTGCCCAGAAACGATTAAAAAAAGAATTAGGCAAAGCACCTATGCTCTTCGCCTACCCCTATGGGGAATACAATACGGCTCTCGCTAACATTGTAAACAAAATGGGTTATGTGGCGTTTGGTCAACATTCCGGGCCTGCGAGTATACAGGGGGACACAAGAGCACTGCCACGTTTTCCCATGGCAGAAAAATTTGCCGAAATCACAGACTTCAAACAAAAAATAAACAGTCTCGCATTTTTTATTGACAAACAGACGCCATGGGAACCCACGATTAACAAGGACAACAACCCACCGAAACTAAAAATCGAACTGGCCAATTCGTCTGACATAAAACTTGATCAGTTAACGTGTTTTGTTTCTGGCCAGGGGCGTGTTGCGATTAAGTGGTTAAATGACCAAAAAACACAATTTTCTGTACAGGCATTAGCACCTTTGCCAACTGGCCGCAGTCGTTATAATTGCACAGCACCGTCATCTGAAAAGGGAAGGTTCTACTGGTACAGCCATTTGTGGATTTTATTACCAACTAAAACCCCACCAGCCAAACCATCACCAGTGAAGAAATCGCCGGCTCAAACTTAATTTAGCGGGAAAACTGTTGGTTACTTACGAATAGACTTTTCGCCAAGCCCAGCTATAACCAGCTTAGGTTCGACTCGATCAAGATTTACATTAGTCAGAAAGGCAATATGTCGACTTTTAATCATACGCTGCAAATCAGCAACGTATTTTTCACCACGTTGCGAATAACGATGCAAATAGACAGCCAGTTCTTCCGCCTGCAAGGAGGTTCCTTCTGCACGAAGCATGGCACGAGCCTCCCGGAATTCTCCGTACGCATGGCCAATATTTAAATTACGCATGTAAGATCGTACTGAATCACGCAGGGTTGGAAAAGATGCTACGTAATGAGTGGCATCCGAATCACGATTGGATGGTTTCAAACCATTACTGCGTTTAAAGGTCCACTGGCCAAACAGGCTGTTACCTTCCATCGCAAACCGCGAAGTGCCCCAGCCTGTTTCTATAGCGGATTGAGCTAATGCCATAGCCGGTGGAATTTCATCTAACCGGTTCAAAAGCAGAGCTCTCACTTCAGGGTCCGTTAAGTCACCATGCACGCGAAGTTTTTTTGCCAAATTCTTGAGCCAATTATGCGTAGCCGAACCTTGAACAGGCAGCTCACTTTCAAATAACAACTGTGCTAATTCACGTTGCTCTCGAATGCGCCGATTTTCAATCAACACGATAGGCAACAAAGCACGTAAAAAAAGATTTTGGCGTTTTTTATGATCCTGCATTTTTGCAAAATCAGCGGGTAATTTCGTCAAAATAAGGGGGGGGACAGTTTGTTGGTCAGTAGGCGGCCACTCATACCGTTCAACCTCAAAAATACGATTCAAATCCCGTGATGTACTGGCCTGAAAATTCCTGACCTTAAGGTTGCTGGCCTCAGAAATGACGCGGTAATTTGCTGTTATAAGCGAATCATGAAAAGAACTTTGCCCGGCTATCAAAATAGCTGCAACAGCCACCAGGGACAGGAACCCAAAGCCTACCATTGCAATAGATACCCTGGAGGATGTAGCAGAAAGCACAGCTGAATTTTTTTGGGTCTTTTTAACCATTACGCATACCGTTTAGTGTGCCATTTCCTGATCCAAACCCAGATTTAACTATATTTTGCATTAAACAATCAGTTTGAGCCAACTAATTGAAAGATGTGCATATTTTAACCTATTTATTCTGAAAATCCGACCAATATGGACTACACCTTACCCTATGCCATTTTTGGCAAAAAAAACTACTCTAACACCATGATTTAAAGCGTTATAACGCTGTAGAAAGCACTGGAGTGGACGCCAACATAAGCAGGTATTGTAATTTGGCAGCATTTTTTGCGTCTCTGACAGCATCAATACTGTGAATACATCACTAAATATCGCCGCACAATCTACGATAATTAACGGCTAACAAGTAAATATGAGAGCAAAGTGAACCCTTTTAACTGGCTAAGCAAAAAAATCACGCACTGGCTCGTCCATGAACATGAGGTTACTGGAATACCCCAATGCGATTATGACCGTCTCAGCTTTGAGATACGGCCCTGTGATGTATTGCTAGTAGAAGGTCGAGCACGAATCAGCGAGGTGATCAAAAGCTATACACAAAGCCAGTGGACCCATTCAGCTTTATACATTGGCCGGCTACATGATATCGAAGACAAAGCCACTCGCGAGCACGTTAGCTGGTTATATGATGGCGATCCTAATGACCAACTCATCATCGAGCCCTTATTAGGCCAGGGCACTATCGTTAGCCCCCTAAGTAAATACGCGAAGGAAAACGTTCGCATCTGTCGACCCAACACCCTCTCCCGGGCAGATTCAGAAAAAGTTGTTAATGTTGCCGTTCAACATCTGGGACACGATTATGATGTAAGACAACTGCTGGACCTCGCACGATTTTTATTTCCTTACGGTATCGTGCCGCGACGCTGGCGCTCCAGTCTGTTCGAACACAATGTTGGTCTACCCACGCGTAC
>JAUWVK010000145.1 GCA_030617485.1 Gammaproteobacteria bacterium | reverse complement strand
CTAGCCAGTGCCAAAAAGAGGCTTGGTAAATCAGCGAAAAGCATTGAGTGGCTTGAAGCTGATATTACTCAGTTTGAGCCGCTACATCAGTTTTCACTTTGGCATGACCGGGCCGTTTTTCATTTTCTAACGGATCAATCTGATAGAAAGCATTACGTCAAGGCGTTAAAAAATGCTCTAAAGCCGGGTGGTCATCTTATCATCGCAGCATTTGCAATTGGCGGCCCTGATAAATGTAGCGGGCTGGAAGTTGTACAATATAATTCAGAGAAATTGATAGCGGAGTTGGGGGAAGAATTTGAGTTGATAGAGGAAAGAAACGAAGTGCATGACACACCAGCCAACAAAGAGCAGAAGTTTATTTATTTTCGTTTCATTAAAACACCAAAGGACAAAAAACCCTGATAATCAATCATATGTACACGGACAGCAAAAAGGGAGTTTTGGTTAATGAAAGATGAACTTAATTATACTCGACATACTTATTCGTATTTAGCTCTACGGAAAGCAGTAGGATGGATTGGCATATTATTACCATTTACATTAATGCTTGGTGTTTTCTTTATCTTTAAGGAAGAAATCATTCAAGAATCCATTAGCCATTATTACTACACTGAAATGGGTGATGTGTTCGTTGGCGCCCTCAGTGCTGTAGCCTTATTTATGTTTTTTTATACCGGTTACAATATATGGGATAATTTAGCAGGATATGTGGCGGGTTTTTCTGCTATAGGTGTCGCGCTGTTCCCTGTTACAGAGGTGGGTGCAAGTGATTTGATTGGGAAAATTCATTTTACCAGCGCTGCTGTATTCTTTCTTACCCTTGCAGTATTTTCATTATTCCTGTTTACAAAGAAAGGGCCTGATCCAACACCACAGAAATTGATAAGAAATAGGATTTACGTCATCTGTGGTCTTATTATTATCGCCTGCATGATTGCTTTAGCGATATACATAAATTTCATCCAGACCGAAAACTTGAAATCCAGTTTTGTATTCTGGACTGAAACCGTAGCCCTGGTAGCTTTTGGTGTTTCCTGGCTTACCAAAGGGGAAACGCTTTATCCTGATAAATAGACTAATGGGGTCAGACACTACTGAAGTATATTGTCAGATCAATTGAGGCTGACCCCTGGATCCCCTGATCCTGTCTGCATTGCCGGCATCCTTACTATTTTATTGTTCCCAGTCTTAATTTTTTTCAATGCTACAGGTATTAAAACCAAAGAGGGCATAAGGTGGACACCAGTTAAATGTAGCCGTTGCCAGGATAAACACACCTGCCAGACCCCACCAGCTTTGAAAATAAAAACCAGCACCGAGTACTGTGAAACCGATTACAGCTCGAACTGTTCTGTCAATACCACCAATATTATTTTTCATCTTTAAATCCTCATCGAAAATATTAGTAATAGTTTGCCGTATCACGACTTTGGCGTCAGTGACTATGTCACATAGTAAGGGGAAGTCAGGGGATGAATACGCGGGTCAGAGTGCAATGCTTCGGGCTAAAGGGGCACAGTAAGAGTACGTATAGTTTAGAGATTGCATCACTGTTGTCCCACTTAGCTCTGTTAAGACATGGCTTTGGTTAAATCCATTTGTAGGTTGGGCTGAAAAATGAAGCCCAACAGTGGTTTCTGCTGATATTTGCTGTTGGGCTTCGTGCCTCAGCACCAACCTACGACGAAATCTATTTTCATGTCTGATGTAGTCGATGATGTCCTGTTTCGAATACTACAAAGCACAAAATAGATATTATATTTATTTTAATGGGACAGCAGTGAGATCGTATAAAACCTGAATCCTGAAACTTATACTTTCCCCCTTAAGCTTTCATCTGCAGTTCACCCCTGGTTTTCCAAGTTGTGGTATGCTGAGAGTTCAACAAGGAGTTGAGCTTCTATGTTTGTGAAGACAAAGGTTTCTGTTGCGCTCCTGTTGCTGATTGCAATGGGAATTCTGCTGAGTTCGGTATCAGCCAAAGATACCGGCGGGCATGTTTTGTTGTTGACCATTGAAGATGCCATCGGCCCTGCTACCGATGATTATATCGAACGCGCCCTGCAAACTGCTGCACGCGATCAGGCAACTCTTGTCGTCATTCGTATGGATACCCCGGGCGGGTTGGATACGGCGATGCGGGGCATTATCAAGAACATCATCAGCTCAGCTGTTCCGGTGGCCAGCTGGGTAGCACCGAGCGGGTCGCGTGCTGCCAGCGCGGGCACCTATATCCTCTATGCCAGTCACATTTCTGCGATGGCACCGGGCACCAACCTGGGTGCGGCCACACCGGTTGCTATTGGCGGGATGCCTTCGCCTGATAAAGGCAAGCCGGGCATTCCGGGTAAGCAGGATGAGGCGGGTAAGACGGATGAGGCGGGCAAGGCGGACAAAGCGGACAAAGCGGACGAAGCCGAGCCGATGGAACAAATGGACACCTCCAAACGCAAGTCGATCAATGATGCGGCGGCCTATATTCGTGGCCTGGCAGAGCTGCGCGGACGCAACCAGGACTGGGCCGAAAAGGCGGTACGTGAAGCGGTCAGTCTGCAGGCCAGCGAGGCGCTCAAGCTCAATGTCATTGATCTCATCGCAGCGGACATGGCTGAGCTGCTGAAAAAAATCAACGGCCGTGAAGTCAGCGTTCTGGGCAAAAAGATCACACTCGAAACAGAAGGTCTGGTGGTGCGCGAACTCGAGCCTGACTGGCGCAGTCGTCTGCTCAGTGTCATTACCAATCCCAACATCGCCTACATCCTGTTGCTGGTTGGTATCTACGGCCTGATCCTCGAATTTTCCAACCCCGGTGCCATCGTACCGGGTACCATTGGGGCGATTTCCTTGCTGATAGCGCTTTATGCCCTGCAGTTGCTGCCGATAAACTATGCCGGTGTTGGCCTGATCCTGCTGGGAGTGGCGCTGATGATTGGCGAGGCCTACCAGCCCAGTTTTGGCATCCTTGGTATGGGGGGTGTGGTGGCATTTGTCATTGGCTCGGTTATTATGATGGATACAGAGGCGCCCGGTTTTGGTATTAACCTGTCTGTGATAGTGACCTTTGCCATTAGCAGTGCAGTGGTATTTATCCTGTTGGTCGGCATGGCGATGAAGTCACGACGTCGACCTGTCGTCAGTGGTTCCGAGCAGTTGATCGGGGCCAATGGCGTTGCCATGGATGACTTTGACGATGCCGGCATGGTGTTCGTACATAGTGAATCCTGGCAGGCCAGAACGGCTGCGCCAGTACACAAGGATCAGGATATTCGGGTGACTGGGCTGGATGGTCTGACATTAGATGTCGAACCAGTGCCAGAAAATGAACAAATAACAGATCAGGAGAATAAACCATGATTTCATATACAACTATGATTGTGGCGGTGCTGGTCATCGCTTTCGTTGCTGGCGCGATCCGTATTCTGCGTGAATACCAGCGTGGCGTAGTCTTCACGCTTGGCCGTTTCTGGAAGGTCAAGGGGCCAGGCTTCATAATCATCATCCCGTTTATCCAGCAGATGGTGCGGGTTGATCTTCGTACCATCGTCATGGATGTGCCAACCCAGGATGTCATCTCGCGAGACAATGTGTCGGTCAAGGTCAATGCAGTGGTCTATTTCCGCGTCATTGATCCTGAAAAGGCCATTATCCAGGTGGAGAATTTTTACATGGCCACCAGCCAGCTGGCACAGACCACCTTGCGTTCAGTACTGGGCCAGCATGAGCTTGATGAAATGCTGGCCGAACGCGACAAGCTCAATGTCGATATCCAGAGCATCCTCGACAAGCAGACCGATGCCTGGGGCATCAAGGTCAGCAATGTCGAGATAAAACATATCGACCTTGACGAGAGCATGATTCGCGCCATAGCCAAACAGGCCGAAGCCGAACGTACCCGACGCGCCAAGGTGATCCATGCCGAAGGTGAAATGCAGGCCGCAGAGAAACTGCTGGACGCCGCGAAAACCCTGTCACAGCAAAAAGAGGCCTTGCAACTGCGGTATCTGCAGACACTGACCGAAATAGCCGGCGAGCGTTCCAACACCATCGTCTTCCCGTTGCCGATGGATTTGGTAGAGAATTTGATTAAAAAGCCGTAGAACTTGCCTGTACGTTTCCTACATTGTGGGAGGTGTATTGTGGGAGGCGCGCCCTCGCGGCGATAGGGTCTTGCATTTCCCTGACGATTCGCCCCGAGGGCGGGCCTCACACAATCTTCGATAAACGGCTAACAGATTTTTTGTGAGTGATCCGCTCCAGGATGAATCAGATTCTTTTTGTGCGACAGCAGTGACCTAAAACCTAAATCGTAAAACCATGGTTCAACCATTGCTGGTTAGTGATTTTTTATCTTGAGATTTGTTTTGCTGTTGTTTTTCGCCAGGTGTTTATAAC
>JAUWVK010000028.1 GCA_030617485.1 Gammaproteobacteria bacterium | reverse complement strand
CGGCTTTGTCCTTTGGTTGAACAAGGAGGAGGGGTTGGACAAAGAGGGCCCGGAGAAGGGACTGGATAAAAAAAATAGCAGCGGGCTACTGGCAGCACAGCGTGAGGATTTGTTGGCCTATTTGGCTAATCGAGTGGAATCCGGTTCAAAACCCCGAAGTACAGCGCGTTTATTGTCGAGTTTGCGGCGCTTTTATCAGCACGCACTACGCGAGGGATGGATTCAGATTGATCCCAGTGATCGTATTGATGCACCCAAACTGGGCCGTTCCTTGCCCAAGGCATTAACGGAAGATGAAATTGAAAACCTGATTAACACACCCGATAACAGTACATCGCTGGGTTTGCGTGATAGGGCCATGCTGGAATTGTTGTATGCCACGGGTTTGCGTGTGTCAGAGTTAATCGAGTTACGTATGCTACAGGTCAATCTTCGACAGGGCGTGGTGCGTACAATGGGCAAGGGCAATAAAGAACGTCTTGTGCCCATGGGAGAAACGGCAGCTTACTGGCTGGAAAAATATCTACAGGATGCCCGGCCCGATTTACTCAAGGAGCGTGAAAGTGAGCATTTGTTTCTTACTCAACGCGGCGCATCCATGTCACGCCAGGCTTTTTGGTATGTGATTAAACGACACGCTAAGGGCGCGGGTATTCATAAGGCATTATCGCCTCATACCTTGCGCCATAGTTTTGCCACGCACCTGCTTAATCATGGTGCCGATTTACGTGTGGTACAAATGTTATTGGGACACAGTGACTTGTCCACCACACAAATTTATACTCACGTAGCACGAGAACGGCTTAAAAGCTTGCACGCTCAACATCATCCGCGTGGATAATTGTTTAAAAAACGGTTCTGCCAGAGAACAGGCCAGATAAAAGAGGGGTTTAGTTATGCCATCATTCGACGTGGTTTCAGAGGTCGATATGCACGAATTAACCAATGCTGTGGATCAGGCTAATCGGGAAGTTACGACCCGGTTTGACTTCAAGGGATCGGATGCCAAGTTCGAACAAAAGGGGTCAGAAATGACCCTTTCTGGAAGCGGTGATTTCCAATTACAACAAATGATGGATATATTGCAGAAAAAAATGGTCAAACGGGGTGTGGATATTGGAAGCCTTGAAATGGGCAAAATTGAAACCACTAATTTTGTGGCTCGGCAGAAGGTAACGGTACGCCAGGGTATTGATAAAGAAATGGCCAAAAAGATCGTTAAGGTAATCAAGGAAAATAAAATGAAGGTGCAGGCGGCTATTCAGGGAGAGCAGGTGAGAGTGACGGGCAAAAAGCGTGATGAATTACAGAGTGTGATGGTTTTACTTAAAGAGCAGAAACTTGGCCTACCACTGCAATACACGAATTTCAGAGACTAGTGGGTAAAGACATTAGTCCATATATTTTAAACGCGTTATCAAATTAAGCGTAACCCAGAGGTTAGTAATGATTAAACATAATTTAAAAACTTTTTTTGGACTTGTTGTGATGCTTGTAATGGCGTGGGGTTTTAATACTTCAGTTGTTGCGGATGAGAATCAGGAGCTTGCTAACGTGACCAGGGTGCTGACTTCACTGATGCCTAATGCAAAGCCTGACAGCATTGCAGATTCAGCTATACCGGGTATGTATGAAGCGATTTTTGGCCCACAGGTTATTTATATTTCGAAAAATGGTCGTTACATATTAGAAGGCGATCTTTATGATTTGAATACGCGCACGAATTTAACGGAAGGGAAACGTCGTGTGGGTCGGGCAAAGGTGGTTGACGATCTTGATGCGAATGCCATGATTATATTTTCGCCAAAAAAGGTGAAACATACTATTACAGCGTTTACCGATATCGATTGCGGTTACTGCCGGAAGATGCATAAACGAATGGCAGAATATAACGAGTTAGGCATTGAGTTTCGTTATCTGGCTTATCCTCGTTCTGGCGTAGGTTCACCATCGTATTTGAAAGCTTTGTCGGTGTGGTGTGCAAAAGATCCACAGGAGGCTATGAGTTTTGCCAAGGGCGGCGCAAAACTTGCGCAGATAAAAGAGATTACCCAGGTAAAAGGTAAAGATTGCAAAGACACTATTCTGGGTCATATGGCTGCGGCAAAACAGGTGGGTGTTACCGGTACACCAACGCTGGTATTTGATAACGGGCAGGTGGCTCCTGGTTATGTTGAACCTAAACGCCTGATTCAGATCCTGGATCAGATGAAAAAAGTTGATCTGATCAAGTCCTGATTCGTTAATTTGAAGTTAATTTCGGGTGCCGGCACTTCTGCTGGCGCCCAATGTTTATATCTCTTTGTTTCTTATCAGCTTCCATGATTGATAGCGGTGGAACTTTCAGTAAAAACCTGACGTTATAAGGTGATGGGTAATGCGCCGGTGCTGAATATTTGTGATTCGGTCGGTGTTTTTTATCGATTGTTGTCCTATAACATGATGGCAGGGAGCGGGTGTTCCATCGCTGCGTTTTGTCCGTAGTGTTTTGTCAAAAAAACCAGGAGGTTAGCATGTCGTTTATGGATATTTATATGATAGTGCCGAGTGCTTTTGCATCAGGCATGATTTGGTTTGTGTTACTGGCAGTTTTTTTATACATCGCCAGGGAACCAGCGCATAAGGCTATTCTTTCGTTTAGTCGAGTTGTGCACAACGGCATGAGACTTTCCGCAAGTGCGATCGCGCGTACAGAACAACGAATGTTGCTGCGCAATAAGGAAGTATTGTTAGCACAGGGGCGCGAGGCATCAGAGCGTATTATCAACAGGGAATTCGAAAGAATCGATGCCACGGTACGCAGGGATCTTGCAGAGTACCCGGCATTACAAAGACATTTAAGCGAAGAAATCACCCACATTGACGAAGATTATCAGGCCAGTGCAGAAGTGCCACCAGCACCACCTGGCTGGATTGCAGCTGTTGAGGCAGTTGCCAAGATCCCCGCAAATGGTGACCCTGTCGTGAGTAATATTCTTGAAGATATCCATACGTCATTGGAGAAAGCCAGTGATGACGCAATGGATCAATGCAGGAAATCCAGTCGTGAACGTCATAAGATTCTCAACAACATGATGCCGCACTGGCGCAAAGTCGATAAAGATTTGAAAAAAGTTGATAAAAATGTGGAGAGCCTGTTAGTACGCAGCAAGGCTATCGATCGCCACATGGATGAGTATGAAGATATTGTTAAGGGAACAGATCACGCCACCCGTATGTTGTCTTCTTCATCGCTGACCCAGTTTTTTATCTCTGGATTTGTGTTGGCGATAGCGATTGGTGGTGCAGTTATTAACTTCAATTTAATTGCCACACCCATGTCCGAAATGGTGGGTGGTACCGCCCGCATTATGGGATTCCCGGTTGCCAGTATTGCAGCCATGGTGATTATTCTAATTGAGATTGCCATGGGATTGTTTTTGATGGAGGCCTTGCGGATAACACGCTTGTTCCCCGTTATTGGCGCTCTGGATGACAAGCTACGTAAAATTATTTTATGGGCTGCCTTTATATTTTTATTTTCACTGGCAGGCATTGAAGCGGGTCTTGCGTACATGCGAGAACTTTTAATGCAGGATGCAGCAGCAACTCGCGCATTACTGAGAGCTGATGGTGGAACTGAAATAGTACAAAATTCTCATTTATGGATAACCACAGCGGCGCAAATGGGCATGGGGTTTATTTTGCCTTTCGCGTTAACTTTTGTGGCTATTCCTCTTGAGTCATTTATACATTCCATGCGTACGGTTCTGGGTGTTGTGGCTGTAGCGGGCCTTCGCTCTCTTATCTGGTTGCTGCGTTTGAGTGGTAGTGCGGTACGGTTTTCTGGCCGCATGCTAATAAATGGTTATGATCTGCTAATTTTTGCACCTTTGTGGGTGGAGCAGGTGGTTAAAATAAAATCTGGGAAACGTGCAAATGACGTTGACCATAATAATGATGGAACATTGATGAGTGGGGAATTATAACAATGGAAAAGCACGCAAAATATATTTTATTATTACTGCTGATGGTGGTTGTTTTCACAGGCTGCTCGTCAGAAAAATCTGTACCTCCAACGCGTGGAGTTTATATGTTGATGGATACTTCCGGCACATATACAGAAGAGCTTGATCAAGCGCAGCGAGTAATAAATTTTACGCTATCAGACCTGAAGCCAGGAGATTCTTTTGCGGTGGCAAGAATAGATACGGGTAGTTTCAGTGAAAAGGATATCATCAGCAAAGTTACTTTTGATGATCGGCCAAGTGCCAGCAATGAACAGAAGCGTGTTTTTCAGGCAAACATTAATAAGTTCCTGAAGGGTGTTAAAGGAAGTTCGCACACCGACATCACTGGCGGTATTTTACAGGCTATTGAATACCTGAATGAAACTGGAGCAGGGCATAAAACCATCCTGGTATTTTCTGATCTAAAGGAAGAGCTTCGCGAAGGATATGTTAGAGATGGTATTGCATTGCCTCTGAGTGGCTACAAAGTCATTGCTTTGAATGTGACGAAGTTGCGAACGGATAATATTGATCCTCGACAATATCTTGATCGCGTTGATGGCTGGAAGCAGCGCGTTGAAGCAGGTGGTGGCGAATGGAAAGTGGTCAATGATCTTGAGCGCCTGGAATCGATGTTGGCGATATAGCAAACAGAAACACCAGTCGGGCCGGTTGTTAAATCTGGATTGGCACTAATTGTGGTTTGTGGGTCAATAGCAGAAATCCGCGTACGGTTTTTTCTGGCCAAAGCAACTGAGCCCCCTGGCAATAAAGGTCAACTTGTGAACGATAGTGCTCGACAAGTTCGTTAATTTGCTCGGGTTTTGTCAGGCGATGAGTTTTATAGTCGATAACAAACACTTCATTTTTAGTGATAACCACGCGATCTATGATTCCATAAACCATTTGTTCACCTTCGTTCTTTCCTTGTATGTACTGGATAGGAACCTCATTGTAGGAGATCAGGTATTGATTGCTTTCAAATAGATTAGAAAACTCAGGGTGGTTAATAACCGCCCGTGCTTCTTTAAGCCATTCCAGGATAGAAGAATCGTCCTTTTTCCCTTGATTATGAATCCCGAGTTCGCCGCTAACTCGCTTTAGAAGAGTTGGGTCATTATTATCACTGGAATAATCTTCACATAAAATGTGCAGACAACGATGAATGAATACGCCGCGAGTCTGAGCATCTTCCTGCATATATCCAGAATTATTCTGCGGGCTGTTATTTAAATCCTGTTTAGTGGATTTTTGGTGATAACTGGGGGCAATAATGACATCTCGTTTTTTTCTCGGGAGTGGTTTGCAAAGTCGGTCATCAATATTGGGTGACGTAATATTTGTCTCGGAAGTTTTCATTCTCGATTTCGGATAGTCTCCGGATTCAAGAATGATTGAATTTCCTGTACTGGTTTCGTGATACTGGTCTGTAATTAAGCCATACCAACCCAGATCATTACCTTTTTTAGGGCGGCACCCAGAAATAAAGAGTAATTGCTTTGCGCGGGTTACTGCAACATATAGTAAATTGGCATCTTCGCGAGCTTCCGCTTTTGTATTTCGGTCAAGAGTTAAAGCGGTAAAACTATCCTGACTTTCTTTTTTTCCGACTAATAAAAAACACTCGGGTTTTTCTGATTGGGTAGGCCAGTCGACAATTGTCTGGTTGGCTTTCTTGTCCTGTCCCGTAGCTGTGGCGTCGGCCAGAAATATAACGGGTGCTTCCAGGCCTTTCGATGAGTGAATGGTCATGATGCTGACACGTGAATCAGTGTGAATAGATGTACCCTCATCTGGGGCATCTTTTTCTTGTTGCCGTAGTAATTTTAGCCGCGTTACAAAACGGCCAATCGTCGGGTAACGGCCACTATCGATTTCCAGCGCAAGCTCTATAAAACGCGTCAGGTTGGCGGCAACGCGGTGCTGCAAATGTGGTGGGTAAGCTGCATGGTAACGATTCATTACATTACCTTCACAGTAGATATGGTCGAGTAAATCGTGCACTGGCATTTTACCCGCCAGCTCCTGCCATTGTATTAGCAGCACATATGCTCGATTCAGCGCGTTGTTAGTATTTCCAGAAACATCTTGTTCTGAGGCCAGTGAGGAAAGCCGTTGCATCCAGCTAGCGTCCTTTTCTCTGGCCAGTTTGATCAGGTCGTTGTGGTCGCAATTGAATAGGGGGGAGCGTAATAAGCTGGCCAAAGCTAAATTATTGAATGGAGCTATCAGTAGTTCTAGCAAGTTAACAAGGTCGCGTGCTTCCTGGCTGTCTAAGAGGGTGCCTCGATTTGCGCCTATGTAGGGTATGTTGGCCTCACGTAGGGCCTGTTCATAATCAGCGGCATGAGTGCGGTTGCGTACCAAAATAATAATGTCGCTGTAACGTATTGCACGCGCGGATTTGGTATCGCCAATGAGTGTTTCTTTCTGGATCATGTCTTGAATGCGTTCTGCAATTAGACGACCCTCTTCCAGATATCGCTGGTCCTGTTCAATAATTCGGGGTGTTTGTAAGGGGTTTCGCAACGTTGACGAGGTAACGTTTTCTTTTTCAGCGATGGCAGCTTCAGGCTCATTTTCTTGATCAATGAGAGGAAGAAGCTCTACACGTCCCCATAGATCAGGGTGGTGAGTCGTGTGTGTTGAAAATTGCGACAGTCTTTGGTGTAAAGGCCCTTCACCAAAAATGCGATTGACAAAACCCATAATGGCATCGGCAGATCGCCAGGAGACATCCAGAGGTTGTGAAACAGCACGCAGGTTTGTTTTTAGCCAGGATTGGGCAGTATCAAACAGTTCCGGATCTGCACGGCGAAAACGATAAATGGATTGTTTATTATCACCCACAAGAAAAACGCTGCGTCCGCGTTCATCTTCACCAGCGGCCAGCTCCTGCAATAAGGGTAGTATTAATCTCCACTGTGTTGGGTTGGTGTCCTGAAATTCATCGATGAGTAAATGGTCGATGCGTTGATCAAGTTTGTATTGAATCCAGTGAACATTGTCGCCGTGGTTTAATAATAAATAAGCGCGCCACTCCAGATCTGAGAAATCAAGTAAGCGTTGTTCAGTTTTTAATTGCTGGAAGTGCTCTAATAACTGTATGCCTGCTTTATACCAGGCACTATTTCGGCGCAAAGTCTCCTGAGCATGAATTATATTCTGTGTCTCTTCAATAACAGAACAAACGAGACTGTGTATTTCCAGAAAACGTAATTGGCCATCTTCCCCCATGGATTTCGCCTGTGCTTTGCTTTCTTTACGTTTAAGAGGATCTCCTTTCTGGGTTAAGAATGCCTTTTTAAGAACTGTGAAACGATCAGAAACACTATTAGTTGAATCCCTGGCAATTGATAGCATTTCCAGTGATTGATCATTTTTTTTGCCCGGATGCTTCTGGAGTAAGCTAACAAACTCACTTAATGAGTCGAGTACTGATGACGTGAAAAAATCCTGTTCAGGTTCATCCTTTAACGAAACATTAAGTTGGGAGGAAAGGGTGTCTGTGGCGAACCGCAATGGATCATTTTTTACTTCACCTTGTGCCTCTGTATTTTTTTCAGTGAATGCCCACCAGTCACTACGGTGATCCAGAAAACTGTTTAAAGATGTAAGAGTGTTTGCTAAACCCCCGCAGGATTCCATTAAGGTTTCCATAGCTTGCGCTATATCACCATTGGGATTGTTACTGGCATCGGTACACAAAGCATTCCAGGCAATTTTTCTTTCATCAGCGCTGGTTTCCAGTAGCTCAAAACCAGGAGCGATATCTGCCTCAAGAGGGAAACGACGCAGAATTTCCTGACAAAAGGAATGAAAAGTGGTTGTTCGGATGGTGTGGGGATTGCTGAGCAGGGTTTCGTATAGTGCGCGTGCTCGTTGACGTGAATCTTCATTAGAAGTCACATCCATTTCAGATAATCGGTTGATCAGTTCCTGTTCTGAACATTGAGCCAGGTCTAGTAAGCGGGCATTAAGTCGTGTTTGCATTTCTGCAGCTGCTTTGCGAGTGAAGGTGACGGCAAGTATGCCATCGGGTCTTGTGCCTGATAGTAAAAGTCGAATTAAGCGGGTGACCAGGAGCCAGGTCTTGCCTGTACCAGCAGAGGCACTAACAGTCGCGCTGGTACGTGGACTGGTTGCAGGGAGTTTTTCGGCTTTGTTTGTATCAGGAAAGGTCGTTTCGGACATAGATACGTACTTTACCAGCAAAGGTTGTTGGGTGTGGATATTGGCCTCGTTTGGGCAGAGCATGTTTTTATTTCAGTAAAATACAAAAAATCATATTATTTTTTATATCAGTATTAATGATTATGAAATCGATTTACCTTGTATAGCATTGTTTATAGTGAAAAAAATGAGATCTAGAGCCACTAAAAGGTAATAAAGTGTATTTAAAATAACACTTTAGCGTTCTTGCCTTAGAGATTCGCTCTGGTATTATCAATATCAATTCCGATTTTAATTTTGTATTTCACAACTCACGTTATGTCATACAGCATATTTCAAGGAAGATCTCACGGACGATTTAGGATTATTGGTCAAAGGAATGATGCAGTCAGGATTGACTGGTATGGAGGCAATCGAAGGCGACCACGGGACGGGTCGCCTTCACTCGTTTAGGGCTTTAAAAATTATTCCAGATTAGTCCTTAACAAGATTTAAGAATCTAGCCAGGACTCACGACGACATATCCCCGACATCTGGCACCACTCGCAAGTTTTATCATCCCCCCATGCTGTCATTGGTGCACCAGATTGAATATCAGTAATAAGTTGAGTGAGTCGAGAGCCAACTTGTTGGCTTAGTTCACTTAGGGTGTCTTTTTCAAGCAATGTTTTTGTCTGAACCCTGTTTTTATCCAGTGACACGTATTCCACACGTGAAGCCGATTGTTGTAGAGTTTGCTCGGCAAGCAGGGCATAAAAAGGCAACTGGATAGACTCACCTTGCAATACATCTTCTTCGTTAGCTACGCTACCAGTTTTGTAATCGATAATACTTATTTCTGAAATGTCCGAATCGCTACCTGTGCTGGTATCAACCCGATCAAGGCGCCCCTTCAAAATAATTTCTACGCCACTAAGTTTGGCTTCAGCTTTGGTTTCTGTCGTTTTCACCTTCCATGAATATTGGCGTTTGATTTGCCAGTCGATGTACGGGGGAATAAGTTCTTGCCAACGCTTTAACCAGCCGCGGTGCAGAAAATTATCCTCCAGGTCGCTAGCGAAAACAGAATCTGCAATGGAAGATAAAAAATGAATGGCATCATCACGATTATTATCGTTTAGTAGTTGTGTATACGGTCCGGGTAAATCTTGCGCTCCAGAGTGAAAGGCGTGTAAGCAAAGGTGCACGCGTTCACCGTAATCAGATTTTTCCAGCATTTCACGTATAGTCTCGGGTGGTTCAAGGCCCAGGCAACGGGCGGCAAAAAATTGATACGGACAATTCATTAATTGCTGGTAACCACTGGCTGAAATAGTTTTGGGGGTAAGACTGGGATCAATTTGTACTGCAGGGTTTGCGGAAATAGTCTGAGGTAATGGCGCTGTCGTATTGGTAACGATGGTTTCCGGTTTAGCGACAAGTTCAGTTAATGTTTTATTAATAAGGTTGTTGCTGTAAGCGATTGAGTGGAATGACTGAATTCGTTCTAGCCAGGGTGAGCACACAATATCTTCGCCATTTTGTTCGGTGCAACGAGTAATAACAATATCTGGTGATGATTCCAGTAAACACCTAAATTGATAATAGCGTTGTGATAGTCGTTCTGCCTGACTGGCGAGTCCGAGCGCCTGTCGTACTCCATCATTAAAAAATGGTGATTGGTTAAGTTTTCCCGGTAAATGCTCTGCTTCTGCACCGGCGATAATTAAGGCGTCAAATTGACATAGATTGCTTTGTGATAAGCTCATTATCTGAACGTTATTACTATGTGTGTTCGGCTGGAAGTTGAAACATTCCAAAGTGCGTCCTATCCAGTTCCGAAACTCTGGCCAACTCATTTTCAGTGTGCTGTCTGTGGCTGCGGCTTGCATCTGATGCAGTTCGTCTAGAATGTCTCGACCCGCATCATCTTTTGAAAATGAATCGGTCAGGCCAAGAATTGTTAAGCTTTCGTTTAGTGCCTTGATTAGTTTTACGGGTGAAAAACCACCGCTGGTTTTATTAGGGGTTTCCAGAAATGGTTGCAGTGGTTTAGCTGCTGTACCGATAACGTCTAGCAGAGGATAAATTTCATTATATTCCTCAGCCAGTTCTGGGGATAAACGATTCTGTCGATATTGAGTGTGCTGATGATAGCGTTTCAGGTTGCTGCCGACATTTTCTTTTAGAATGACGCTTTTTTCGAAACGATAGACAGTTGCCAGGAGTTTTTTACGATCATGGTCTCTGTTTTCATTTGTAAAAAAATCAATTGGTTGGAAGAAGGGTGATTTCAATAAGTCCAGTAACGGCTGGTAAGCAAAGTCTTGCTCAACTGCTTCTAGCCATCGTTCCAGTATAGCTGCTGCGCTGGTAGTGGATAGCGCCCAGCCAGCAGCATCCTGTAATTCAATATCCGCACGTTCCAGTAAAGCGCGGACTCGACGAGCGAGGCGCCGGTTCTCAGTAACAATGCCGATGTTATGCTTTCCTTCAAGCTGCCAAAGGCGTGTTTGCAAATCGATAGCTAGCGCTTCTTGTTCGGAGCTTTTGGCTTCAAACAGAGACAACCGTGGTGTGATTGGGCTGGATGGAAATTCATTCACGAAGTGTTTTGCGCGCTCTAACAAAGCAATGTTTGCAGTACTAAAGATACTGTTGAGGCATAGGCCATAATTATCGGTGGCTGCTGGGAAAACGGTTGTTTCACCTGCTTTATTGTCTGCTGTCTTGGCTATATTCTCGGCAACGGATGTGAGTAGAGACCGAATAGCACAGTCTGGATGATAATCTATTGTGCTGTTGGGTGGCGTTGATCCCTGTAGCCATAAAAAAGTTTTACTTTGCGATATGGATGAGTTAAGCCAGGCGGTTTCAGTGGGAGAAAGCTGGCTAAATCCAGCGAGATAAAATGTTTGATTTGAACTGATGTGTTGAAGACTGTTCGTTAGCTTTAATAAATAACTGGTGTGTTTGTCAGTAACACCTTCGTCCCGCATTTGTTGGTGCCAGGCTTGCCATAATGTGTGTACCAGGCGAGCTTCACCTGTCAGGGTTTCTTCTTCAATATTTGTGCCGGCATTGCTGATATTTTTGGTTAGCTTGTTGTCGGGTTTGTTGTTAAGTCCATAGGCATTACCCAGTTGTTGTACGAAATCTTCAAATTTTTCGGGTAAATGGATATGGCGTTCGTTAAGTTCATCAAATAATTCCAACAAGCTATCTGCGAATGTCCACGGGCTGGCTTGGCCGTATAGATAAGAATGATTTTTCAGTGCTTCAACCAACATCAATTCGCGTTGATGTTCAGTTAGAATAGGCAGTTCATTGTGCGGCAGTCGTGAAACCCAGTTTGGTAGAGTGTCAATTTCTGGCCCGAGTAACACGGAAAAACCCAACGATTGTGCATTCTTGAGTAAAAGTTTCCGAAGTCGTCCAGCAGCCTGGGGTGAAGATAGCAATACAGTAATATCGGTCAGATCTGGCAAATCATTTTTGTGAGTATGAATGATGTGCTTCGCAAGCTCTGCAAGACAATCTTGTCCATAGGCAAGCATGCGTAAGGGGTTGTTATTTTTAAAAAGAGAAGGCACGTTTATTTCTGATGCATTACTGGTTGATGTTTTTTACTTTTCACAATTTATGGTTGCTCGCAGAGCTTTATTGGCGAATCAACGTTCCAGATATTGGAGTTTGTTGGGTACGCCTTCCCATTCCTTGGCGTCTGCGGGCGCGGCTTTCATTTCAGTTATCACAGGCCAGTTTTCGGATAGCTCTGCATTTAAGGCAATGTATTTTTCCTGGTCGGCAGGTAGATCATCCTCAGAGAATATCGCGTTAATGGGGCATTCGGGTTCACAAAGCGTGCAGTCGATGCATTCTTCGGGATCAATCACCAGAAAATTTGGTCCTTCGTGAAAACAATCTACCGGACAAACTTCGACACAATCGGTGTATTTACATTTGATGCAATCTTCCGTAACAACGTAAGTCATGTTGTTAAACTCTCCCCTTGGTTGTTGCCAAAATGGTTATCACCAATTTTGTTTAAATACTGTATTTAAATTGAGCAATTATATTGCTCAGGATAGTGTAAACGGTATAGATGGTTGGCGTAAATTATCAAATTGAATGGCGATCATCCAGGTGCTAATACTGTTTGCTTTTATGGACATGAGTCACGATAATCGTGTTGATTCCTTAGGAATATATAATCAAATTTAATGGTATTACAGGGGGTATGGGCATGGGTAAGCTAACTTGTAGTTTGGTATTAGTTTCAGGAATGATGTTGGCCACTGGCGCAGGTGCTGTAGGTATGGGCATGGGTATGGCTCCGGCAGCTCCTGGTATGGCTGCAGCAGCGATGGGCATGGGTATGGCTCCAGCAGCTCCTGGTATGGGGATGGGCATGGGAGCAGGCGCTCCCGCAGTCCCCGCAGTTCCTGGTGGGCCAGGTGTACCTGCGATGCCGGCAATTCCAGCGGTTCCAGCTGTGTAATTATTTGGTTTGTTGTTTCAGAAAAAGGCGCTTATGGCGCCTTTTTTTGTTTCTGGGTTTATTTCGACAATATTTTATTCAATCATTCAGTGATTTTTTTAGCGAAAAAATAGCATCCAGCGCCTGTCGAGGGCTGAGATTATCCGGATCCAGTTCCTGTAGTTGGTTGATAACAGGATGGTTTTCTACAGAGTCAAACAGGGAAAACTGCTCAATGGTTCCAGTGGTTGGGCTGTTAGTAACGTTAGTAGCGCTTTGTTTTTCCAGCTGTAACAGCCTGTGTTGTGCGCGTTTAATTACCTCTGCTGGTACGCCGGCAAGTGCGGCGACCTGCAAGCCATAACTCTGGTTGGCCGGGCCTTCTTTAACCGCATGCATGAATACAATCCCGTCACC
>JAUWVK010000034.1 GCA_030617485.1 Gammaproteobacteria bacterium | reverse complement strand
ATTCTGTTTGGGTCTTGCTGGAACAGGCCTGGCAGCTAGAGGCCACCGGGCATTGAATGCAAAGGGGGTTTGATCGGGTGCAAATTCCAGAACCTAGATCCATCATGGCCTGGTTGAAATCGGCAACACGTGTTTTTGGGGTGAGTTGCTCACTGTGCGTCCACAATGTGTTGGCAACGCTGGGTTTTCCAGGCCAGCCATTAACCTCGAAATGACGAGCCAGAACTCGTTTAACATTACCGTCAAGAATTGGGTGGTGCTGCTCAAGGGCGAGTGACAGTATGGCGCCCGCGGTGGAGCGTCCAATACCGGGCAAAGAAAGTACTTGCTCAATATTTTTCGGGAATGATCCTTCGAAATCATTCTGTACCATCTGTGCAGCACGATGCAGATTGCGCGCGCGGGCATAATAACCGAGTCCCGCCCACAGGCTGAGAACTTCATCCAGTTCGGTGAGCGCCAGTGATTCAAGCGTGGGCAGGCGCGCCATGAAGCGTTCGAAATAAGGGATAACAGTGACCACCTGGGTTTGTTGCAGCATAATTTCACTGATCCATACTCGGTATGGTGAGCGATCCTGTTGCCATGGCAAGTCTTTGCGGCCATGTTGGTCAAACCATTGCAGGACCTTTTTTGAAAAAGAGGTTGAGAATGAAGCTACTGAAGAAGGTGTTGATTCTTGCATGATTAAAACTTAAATAACTTTTTTAATTCATTTTCTAATTTTTTCTTGATATTTTTCTTTTCGTCCTCAATTTTCTTATCGACTTTCTTTTTGATTTGTTTTTTCTTTTTCTCAACGGCCTCTTTGACCTTTGCCTGTAAAACAGGGCCAAGATCAAGGCTGAATTTTGGTTTATCAAAAGTGCCTGTGACTTTTATAGGTATGGTGAGAGATTTTAGTTCTTTTAATTCTTTCCCGGTTTGCCCTTCGTTGCTTTTAACAATGGAGGTGTTGACCAGATAGTTGATTCTTTCTTTGGGTAAGTCCACGCTGCCTTTGCCGTTTATTCGTAACAAAGGAGATTTCATTGTCAGGTCTTTGTTGCGTGCGATACCGTTGGTGATGGTAACGCTGCCGGACATTTCGGCAAAATCAGTTTCATTGGCGGCTTTAGGGGGTGCCGGTTTTTTATTGATTTTGGCGTTGGCTTCGCGAATCATTTGACCGATATTCACACCCTTTACAGCACCATCTTTGAAGCTAAATTTTGCTTTACCATTGAGGGTTTTCTTTATGGTGGGCAGGTCAATTCCAGTGGTGGTGAGCTCGGCGCTGACGTTAGCCGTACCTGAAACCAGCTCCTTACCCAAAACATCCGTGAGTAAAGGCCCAACATTAACGCCCTGAAGCTTCTCAATAAAGCGTAACTTTGGCGTGTCTTTTCGCACATCCAATGCGATGCTGCCTTTGTAGCTGCCTTTGTATAAATTGGCTTTTATTGGTTTTAGATTTATTAGCCCGCTTTTTGCGTTGGCACTAAAACTTATATCAGACAAACGTGCGCCAGCAACCTTGAGCTTGTCCAGTCTAAAGTTGCCGTTTATATTTAAGGCGCGAAGTGGTTCTAGTGGTAATTGCGTTGCTGCGGCAGCACCGGGTGTTGCTATTGTTGAAGCTGTTGGTTCAGTTGCGGGCGGTAAGTAACGATCAACATCAATGTCATCTATATTGATGTTGAAATGAATTTCCGGGACTGCAAAATTTTTAACGCTAGCGGTGCCGGTTAATTCGGTATCATCTAGCACGGCAGTGAGTTTATGTAACGTGGCTTCGTTCATGTTGCCGGAAAAGTTAATTTCCAGTTTTGCTTTGTTTAATACGGAAGCATCACTGGTATCAGGTAATGTAACCCCCATTTTTTTTGCAATATCTTTTGGTGAAAAATTATCAATAGCGAGTTGGCCTTTGGCGGTTGGAGATTTATCCAAATCGGTAATATTGACTTGCCCGGTTATGCTTGTGCCCAGTGCGTTTATTTTTAATGCGCTGAGGTCTATGCGTTGTTGTTTTAGATCAGCTTTTATATTAGCCAGCAAACGAGCGTCAAAAGGGCTGACGGGTAAACCGGCACCGGTTGCTTTTACGGTGAGATCCAGATTGTTAGCGCGATACAGTTGTGTCTTCAGATCAAAATCAATTTGACCCGAAAAATTAATATGACTGTTAATAGCAGGATCATTTAGTTGTAAATCCAGTGACAGTGATAAGTCGATGGGTGCCGGTAGGGCCAGTGGTCCAGTGCGTAAAGTTAGGTTATTGAAGACAACGTGCTGGTTTGCCTGTTGGTCATTCCACTCAAGGTGTGCATTTTCCAGTTCCAGTCCGTCAATGGCCAGCGCCCCCAGGGCTTCTATAGCTTGTGTGGGCTCCGTTGTTTTTGATTCTGCCGGGGCTTTCGGTGTTTTGGTTGCAGGTTGTTTGTCGATTGCCGTAGACGCCGTAAGATCATCCCAGTTACTGCGGCCCTCTTTGTTTTTCGCCAGATTGGCGCGTAAGCCATGTAAGCGAATTTTTTGCATTTCCAGGCGTTGTTGAAATAACGGTAATAGTTTTACTTTTATGTCGACGTTTTCCACGCTGGCAAAAGGAGTGTCGCCAAACCCTTTGGCATTACTGAGTTGGGTGGCTCCCAGAGACAAGCCAAGCCAGGGGTATATGGAAAGCTTAATGTCTCCCTCAATAGTGAGTTGACGCCCCGTGGCTTCGTGTACGGCAGTGGTGATTTTGTCTTTGTAATCATTGGGGTCAAAAAACAGGAAAATGCTGCCAATGAGAACGGAAACCAGCAGTATTAGCGTTATTATGGATATGGAGGCAAATTTTAAGATTTTAGACATGAATGGTTTCCTGTTATGGGTGAAGCTGTCTTCGCCTTTGTTTTTTGGCAGAGCTTTTAGCTTAACCGGGGGTTCTCAGCTTAACTAAGACCCCCAACGGTAGACCATGCTCCGGTCACAAATCAAGATGATAGTCTCACAGGATCAGTTGAGTTGTTTCAATGTTAATCGAGTGTCAGAATTGCATTCGAGCATACTGTTTAAATATATATTTTAAAGGGCTTTTATGCCGACGATTGAAAATACTCCGCTGCATATAAAGGGTAACGACGGTCAGGTAACGACAGGTACCCTGCAAACCACACATTATGATCATGGTGAATGTGTAAAACGTGCCTTGATGAAGCTGGGTCTGTTCTGGTTACTTGCGTTGGGTTCGCTGCCGATTATTTTTGCCCATTGGGTGTTGGTGCCGGGGTTTTTTATCGCTGGGCCATGGATGGCGTATCGCACTTTTCAGGCGACATACACCCGCAACCATGTTCGGGGAGATTGCCCGGTGTGCCAGGAAAATGTGGAAATAAAAATGGAAGCCAGAGATGAGTTGCCCAAGTGGACTTATTGTCCCCGTTGCAGTGATCCGTTACAGCTTCTTGAAATAGATAATGAAATAGAAAGTTCTGAAACAAGTTAACCGCTGAGACTCACTCTGATATGCGCCCTGTTATTGCCCTACTGATTGTTTTTATTATGATAGCTTCCGGTCTTACCGCTGTGGGTTTGCTGATGTACCAGATGGGCGTCTTTGATTAAGATGCATTGAAGGAATGGCGGAGGGAGTTACTAAAAGGTTCAGCTTGCTTATTGAAAAGCCGCCAACAGTTTTGTCAGTGCCTGACCGCGGTGACTGAGACGGTTTTTTACCTCAGACGTCAGCTCTGCCGATGCGCAGTTTTCACTGGGCACGTAAAAAATCGGGTCATAGCCGAAGCCATTCTCTCCCTGAGGTTCAAACAAAATACGACCTTCCCAGGTTCCCTGACAGATCAGCGGGGTGGGGTCTTGTGCGTGGGACATAAAAACTATCAGGCATTGAAAACGCGCGGTGCGTTCGTTTTCTGGTACATCTTTGAGGTCTTCCAGTAATTTTCGCAGATTTTTTTCATCGGTCGTGCCTGGGCCCGAACCGCCGGAGCGAGAACTGCTAGAGCGGGAAAAATAGCGGGCTGAGTAAATGCCCGGGGCACCCTTGAGGGCATCCACCTCCAGTCCTGAATCATCGGCAATGGCGGGTAACCCCGTCAGTTGTGCCGCGTGACGGGCTTTGAGAATGGCGTTTTCCACGAAGCTCAAGCCGGTTTCGTTGGCATCTGGCACGTCAAATTCGGACTGCGGTACCACTTCCATGCCCAGTCCGCCCAGAATCTGATTAATTTCCCGCAATTTGCCAGGGTTGCTGCTGGCCATCACTACCCTTGAAGGGCGTGTGTGTGCGGTCATTTTTTCAGTGCGTCCTGCTGATGGGTAATGAGTTCTTCAATACCTGACTGGGCCAGAGCCAGCATGGCATCCAGTTCATCACGACGGAAGGCGTGTCCCTCGGCAGTGCCCTGAACCTCAATGTAGGCGCCGGCGTCGTTCATTACCACATTCATATCGGTCTCGGCATTGGAATCTTCGTCATAATCCAGATCCAGCACCGGGGTTCCCTCAAAAATGCCAACGGAAACCGAGGCCACCTGTCCGATGATGGGGTTTTTTGCCACTTTACCCTGGTCGACCAGCCACTGCATGGCATCGGCCAGGGCCACAAAACCGCCGGTAATGGATGCGGTGCGGGTACCGCCATCAGCCTGAATAACGTCGCAATCGACGGTGATATTGCGCTCACCCAGGGCTTCCAGATTGACCACTGCACGTAGCGAGCGGGCAATGAGACGCTGGATTTCCATGGTGCGCCCACCCTGCTTGCCTCTGGCGGCCTCGCGGCCCATGCGGCTGCCGGTCGAGCGAGGCAACATGCCATATTCGGCGGTAACCCAGCCTCGGCCTTTACCTTTGAGCCAGCGGGGTATGCGGTCTTCCACACTGGCGGTGCAAAGTACCTTGGTATCGCCGAACTCCACCAGTACCGAGCCTTCGGCGTGTTTGGTGTAATTACGGGTAAATTTGATGTCGCGAAGTTGGTCTGGATTGCGTCCACTGGGTCGCATGTTGAATCCTCATTTTTGGTCAATGTATAGTGCTGGCTGGGCGCGCATTATACCCTCCGGCTGGCAAGTATAAACAGGCCTGACAGGGCTGGACTCAAACCCCGAAATCTGGTGTAATGCGCCGTTCTCGCGACCGGAGCCCAGCCCGCGGAGCGCTATTGTTGGAAAGAAAACCTTTTTTGTTTGTTAGAAATTTCGGAGATTGTAGTCATGTCCAAAGTCTGTCAGGTGACGGGTAAACGTCCTGTTGCTGGTAACAACGTATCGCACGCGCACAATAAAACACGTCGTCGTTTTTTACCAAATTTGCATACCCATCGCTTTTGGGTTGAAAGCGAAAACCGTTTTATCAAGCTACGTCTAACTGCCAAAGGCATGCGAATTATTGATAAAAAAGGTATTGATGAAGTGTTGGGCGAAATGCGTGCCCGCGGTGAAAAAGTCTAAAACAATTTAGGGTGAGAGTCCTGCGTGACTTCTCCTTAGTTGGTGAATAGTTAGCGCTGTTTGTAAATAGATAGCGATTAAGAAGTAAAAAGGAAATTATTATGCGCGATAAAATTAAACTCGTATCCAGTGCCGGAACCGGACATTTTTATACTACCGACAAAAACAAGCGCACCATGCCTGAAAAAATGGAGATCAAAAAATTTGATCCTGTGGTTCGCAAGCACGTGATGTATAAAGAGGCCAAAATTAAATAAGTGCAGCCTGTTGGCAGCATGAATAAAGAACCCGGTAAACCCGGGTTTTTTATTGTCCAGGTTTTTGGTTTGCCGCTAAAAAATGAGCATTTAAGCTAATTTCTTACACAAGCGTCTTGTAGGCCGCGTATACTACGCTCAGATAGATTTTTTGATTCAATGTTGGATCTAAAATAAATGTGCATCAAATAAAATAAAGGGGCGCTCCTGTGTTTATCCGGATTTTGACCATTGTTCTGCTGACCACTGCCAGCTTAGGTGCTAATGCTGCCAGGCTAGATGTTAATCTTAACCAGGATAGTGCCCGTTTTGTTTACTACTCTCTCATTGGCGGCTCAACATATGGCCGTACCGAGATGAGCACTGGTCTTCTTTACAATGAGGATAAAAATTACCTATTAGAACTGGGGCTGCAGGTAGTTGATGTGGCAGGAAGTGGATCTCCTGGGCTAGAAATTGGCGTAGGGCCCAAGCTTTATTATATGCATTCGGATAGACCGGATGTTTCTGGTCTGGCGATCGCTATAGGTGGCATTGTTCGTTACAACATTCCTCAAATGCCGCGATTGGCTTTACAGGGCACGGCTTATTACGCCCCTAGCATCACTTCTACTCTGGATACGGACAACTTTTTTGAATACGGGGTGAGGGTTGCTTATGAGATTTTACCAACGGCTAATATTTACCTTGGTTATCGTCGGATACGCGTAGATTATACTAAGGCCAAGGGCTCTCATACGCTGGACGATGGTTCTATGCTTGGAATGAATTTTTCATTTTAAGTAGAGTATTCAAAACTTAAGCTCGGGCGCAAACCCAGACATCAACACTGGTAGCCCCAGCCTGAAGTAAAGTTTTGGCTAATTCATGAGCCGTACTGCCAGTTGTCATGACATCGTCAATAATAACGATATGACCTGATACCGGTTTTAATACCTCAAAAGCCCCCCTCACATTTTTCATTCTTTCTTTACGGGATAGATCTGACTGTGGCGCGGTTGTTTTTTGCCGAATGCAGTTGTGGAGCTCCATGTGTAATTTCAGGCGTTTGGCAATTGGTCGTGCCAGTTCCACTGCCTGATTAAAGCCGCGTTCTCGTAGTCGGTCACTGTGCAATGGCATGGGAATCAATACGTCTGGCTGGTTGTCAATAACGTCTTCCAGCCAACTGGCCATAAGTTCTCCCAGTATTTGAGCCATTTCCAGCCGGCCGTTGAACTTAAGCCCCTGGAGTAAATGGTTTGCGGGTGCTTCATAGGACAGCATTGCCTGACAGCGTTCAAAGGCCGGCGGCTGGCTTTGGCAGCGCCCGCATAGAGCCTCAATAAAGTGGGTGTTATCTAGTGGGGGTACGAGGGGTTCTGCACAACGAGCGCAGGCTGTTGTATGTGGGGGCAAATCAATTCGACACTTGGCACAAAGGTCTATCCCTTTGTTAAAAGCAGACTTTCTGGGATGAGCATGAAGGTGGCTGCCTTGGTCTCCGCACAAAACACAGACTGTAGGCATAACAATAGACTGTACGATATTTAACCATTTGTTCACAAAGCAACCCTTCCCTGGTTGACAGGTAACCCCTAACGACTAAGATGCACCCTCGGCCTGAGTATGCCCTGCCAGGCCGTTTGCAACTACCAAATATGACCACTATCTATGACCAAATGGGAGCCCTTAATGGATAACGCCACCTATCAACGTATCGATGAAATCACCCGACGCATTCTTGGCGATGGAGAGTGCACTGCTGAAGAAGGACAGTGGCTGATTGGCTTGCATCATGATTACCTGCCCTGGCTCATGGCCGGTGCTGATCGAATTCGTAAGCTTAACCGAGGTGATGAAATTGAGGTTTGCGCCATTTCTAATGTGCGTTCTGGCAACTGTTCAGAGAATTGTTCTTTTTGCGCGCAAAGTGGCCACCATAAAACCAACGCTCCGACATACGGTTACATAAAAAGCTCCGAGTTAATGGGCCAGGCGAAGCAGGCGCGAGAGTGGGGTGCCAGTGATTTTGGAGTGGTTTCAAAAGGCTGGGGACTTCGTTCGGACAAGGAGCGCAAGCAGCTTGGCGAATATTTTGATTCCATGTCCGAGCAAAGTGATATTGGACGTTGCGCTAGTCTGGGTGTGCTCACCGAACAAACAGCTGGTGAACTAAAAGGCATGGGGCTTGAAAACTACCACCATAACCTGGAGTCAGCAGAGAGCTTTTTTGAAAATGTATGCACCTCTCACACCTATCAGGAAAACATCGATACCATTCGCCATGCTCGTGACGCAGGTTTGCGAGTTTGTGCCGGGGGTATTCTCGGCATGGGTGAAAGCCTGGATCAGCGCATTGAACTAGCAATGCAGCTACGTGACCTGGGTGTGGAATCGGTGCCGCTAAACTTTCTGAGTCCCCAGGAAGGCACACCCATGGCTAATTTACAGCACATGGAACCTTTTGAAATTCTGCAAAGTATTGCGGTATTCCGTTATCTGTTGCCTAAGGCAGAAATTCGAATTGCCGGTGGGAGACAATTCCTCGGCGATATGCAATCGATGATTTTCATGGCTGGTGCTTCCGGGGTAATGATTGGCGATTACCTGACGACCACGGGTCGTAGCGTTGATGATGATTTGAGCATGTTTAAAAATCTTAAGCTTCGTGTGCGTGGTGACACCCAGCATCGCCGCAGTGTAGAGGTTAGCGTTGAAAAAACCAGCGCCGCGGCAAACGCCTGATTCGGTGACGGTTGTTTACAATGGACGAGGCCTTAACTGCCGCGCTGGAAGAGCGTCGTGCTCAATCACTATATCGTTCTCGCCGAATATCTGAGGGACCCCAGGGCGCTACTTTAAATGTAGACGGTCGAGAGCTTGTCAATTTTTGCAGTAACGATTATCTCAGTCTGGCCAGTCATCCTGAAGTAATTTCTGCATTCAAGCAAGGCGCCGAGAAATTTGGTGTTGGTTCCGGTGCTTCACATCTCATTAATGGTCACAGTTCTGCTCACCATGCTTTGGAAGAAGAGTTAGCAGATTTTGTTGGTCGGCCACGTGTGTTGTTATTTTCCACGGGATACATGGCAAACCTCGGTGTGTTAACGGCTCTGGCTGGATCTGGTGATGTAGTATTGCAGGATCGTTTAAATCATGCCTCACTTATTGATGCTGGTTTGCTTTCCGGCGCACGCTGCCAGCGTTACTTACACGCGGATGTGGAATCACTGCAGAAATACTTTTCTAAATTTGAAGGCAAATATGACCGCAGTTTAATTGTTACCGATGGCGTATTTAGTATGGACGGTGACCTTGCGCCATTGCCAGAATTGGCGAGCATCGCTAAACAGCAAAATGCCTGGTTAATGGTTGATGACGCGCATGGTCTGGGTGTTATGGGTGAGTCTGGTCGCGGCACGGTAAATCATTTTGAGCTTAACAATGAGCAGGTGCCGATACTGATGGGTACTCTGGGTAAGGCATTCGGTACCTTTGGCGCCTTTGTGGCTGGAAGTGAAGCGTTAATCGAAACGCTGATTCAACAGGCAAGAAGTTATATCTATACCACGGCATTACCACCGGCAGTGGCTACAGCAACAAGCGTTAGTCTGCGGTTATTACAGAGTGAAAACTGGCGCCGTGAAAAGCTAAATGAGTTAGTAAAACAATTCCGAGCAGGTGCTTCGGAATTAGGCCTAAATTTAATGGAGTCTGCAACACCTATTCAGCCTGTATTGCTGGGTAGTGTTGAGGCAACACTTGCGGTGAGTGAGGCGCTTTATCAACAAGGTTTGTTTATTGGTGCTATTCGTCCACCAACAGTACCTGAAGGTGGTGCTCGCTTACGAATAACATTTTCTGCTTCCCACACCGAAGAACAGGTGGACCAGTTGCTTTCTGCATTAGAAGCGAGTGTTAATTAATGGGCCTGTTTACTCAAATAACCGGTCAGGGGCCTGATCTCGTGTTTTTGCATGGTTGGGGAATGAATGGTGACGTGTGGGAGTCGGTAACTCCATCGTTAGCAAAGAACTACCGAGTAACCGCTATCGATCTTCCTGGACATGGCCGCAGTGTTGGTGACCCTGGGCGTTATGATTTAAAAAATTTGGCAGAACAGGTTTTGGAAGTAACGCCGCCGGGAGCAACGTTGGTTGGCTGGTCTATGGGTGGGTTGGTCGCAGCACAGATGGTTTTAGATAATCCTGGAGCGATGAATAGATTGATTCTGGTTGCCAGCGCACCAAAGTTTGTACGAGACGAATCATGGCCTGATGGCATGGAAGCGGAGCTGCTTGATAATTTTGCAGGTGATTTAAGGGAAGATTATCGTAATACGGTGAAACGATTTATCGCGATTCAGTCAATGGGTAGTGATAATCCACGAGAAGAACAGCGTGTACTTCGTGATCGCGTATTCCGGCATGGTGATCCACAAATTGCCGCTTTGGAAGGTGGGCTGAAAATTTTACATGAAGCTGATTTACGATCCCAGTTGGCTGAAATTGCAATCCCGATGTTGTTGCTAACGGGAGAGCATGATTCCTTATTTCGGCGAAAGGCTGCTGAGCGTGCCCAGTTGTTAAACAGCAACTCGAAGCTTGTGGTGATTAAGGGCGCTGGTCATGCGCCATTTCTTTCGCACGAAAAAGAATTTTTAAATGAACTGAATAGTTTTTTAATGGAAACAGCGGTTAGTCAATGAGTAGCCCATGAGTAACAAGAGTCCACAATTACATCTTCTAGATAAAAAGCTAATTCGTCAGTCGTTTGATGCGGCAGCACCACATTATGACGATGTGGCTGTGTTGCAACGTGAGGTTGGCCAGCGTCTGGTTGATCGTCTTGAGCTGATTAAATTATCGCCCGATGTGATTCTTGATGTTGGCGCAGGGACTGGCTATATCAGTCAGGCATTAAAGAAGGTTTATAAAAGCGCAAGAATTATTTCGCTGGATCTTGCGCCACGTATGTTACAGGTTGCCAGATCTAAGAATAGTTTGATTAGTAAATGGCTTGGCAATCATGGTTATATTTGTGGTGATGCAGAATATTTACCCCTTGCAGATAACAGCGTTGACTTAATATTTTCGAGTCTGACATTGCAATGGTGTGGTGAGCTTGATAGGGCATTTTCAGAATTTAAACGAGTGTTAAAACCGGAAGGTCTGTTAATGTTTTCGAGCTTTGGGCCGGACACCCTGAAAGAGTTGCGTGAAAGCTGGTATTTAGCGGATGCAGGAGAAAATGAAAATCATGAAAGTGCTCACGTGAATGATTTTATCGACATGCACGATATAGGTGATGCTTTATTGCGTGCAGGTTTGTCTGATCCTGTCATGGATGTGGAAAATTTTACTCTCACTTATTCCGATGTTTACCAGTTGATGCGAGAGTTAAAGACCCTGGGGGCGCATAACGTGGCAAATGCTCGACGTCATAGCCTCACGGGCAAGACACGATTAAAAAATATGGTGTCGGCATACGAAAGGTTTCGTGTTGATGACCTGTTGCCAGCAACCTACGAAGTTGTCTATGGCCATGCTTGGGGAGTGTCGGATGCCAAAAATTTTGAAATATCCCTCTCCTCGTTAACCGATACAGGAATACTGCCTTGAGGAAAGGTATTTTTATTACCGGCACAGATACCGATGTGGGCAAAACAACCATATCGCTTGGGTTGATTGCAGCTCTACAGGACAAAGGTTTATCTGTGGGAGTGATGAAGCCGGTATCGGCCGGCTGCGAGTTAACCGGCGAGGGTCTTCGCAACGAAGATGCAGTGTTGTTAATGCAGCAGGCGTCGACGGATATTCCTTATGACATTGTAAATCCTTATGCCTTTGAACCCGCGGTTGCTCCGCATATTGCGGCTGCTGAAGCAGGTGTCGAGATCGATATCGAAGTGATTTGTCAGTGTTATCTAAAGATTGCAGAGAAAGTGGATGTTGTTATTGTTGAAGGTGCCGGTGGTTGGTTGGTGCCTGTTAATGAAAAAGAAACCATGGCAGATGTGGTAAAGGCATTGTCGCTAGACGTGATCACCGTTGTTGGCATTAGGCTGGGTTGTTTGAATCATGCTTTATTAACATCTCAAAGCATTGAGGCTAACGGGTTAACACACCGTGGCTGGATTGCTAATAATCTATCTCGGGATAATAAAAAGGCAAAAGAAAATATTAATGCCTTGCATGCACGTATATCTGCACCGTGTTTGGGTGAAATTAAGTTTAATGAAACTGCCGATTCGAATGTTATAGCTAGTCAGTTAAATATTGACCAGCTACCGCTCTAAGTACCGAATGTTTGCTTTGCAGCGATAGCAGTCATTAAGCCCCGTCATCTTTAGCGACTGCTACCGACTGTCAATACCAGCCATTCAGGCTATTCAATATTTTATTCGGGTGATTTTCTTTAATTAATCAAAGAAAATTACCTGTGTAATCGATAGCATTTAAGCGCAAACCATCTGGATTGCTGTCACTCGCATCTGGGATCCATGGCGCAAGACAAGCACGATCTTTCACGCAGGGGTCAGTCAGTGTTTTCAAAAACTCGACCAAGTCAGTTACGTCACCATCGGTGGATACAACATTCTGATGTACTTCAGCGACATTACTAGCACGATTCACTTCAAGTTGGTCCAGTGCAAACTGGGTATTCGTTAACATATGCGTAGCTTGTATCGTTGGGTTCAGCTGAGAAAAGTCGTAATTTGCAATAGCTTCAGCCGGGTTCAGCATGTGCCCCACCATACCTTCCAATGTAGTGTAAGCTCCTGCATGTCCCCATGGGCCAGTAACTTCCACATTTAGCAATGTGGGTGTTCTGAACCTATACATATCAGCTGCAACAGCACTTTCTCTGAAGCGACCAAAATCATCATTGCTCAATGTGCCGTTATCATTGCCTTTGCCTCGGCCAATCTGTGGCGTGGCGAGTACATGATATTGTTCATCCGTAAAAAAATCGCCAGCGTGACAGGAAAAA
>JAUWVK010000173.1 GCA_030617485.1 Gammaproteobacteria bacterium | reverse complement strand
GGCCACACCCACACTAACTTTAATACGATATTTTTCGTACGGGCCACCGGATTCATTAATGACTCGCGTATTACCCATAATGGAATTGGGAATGGTAATTTCCACGTCCCCACGTGTAAGCAGGCGAGTACTACGAATACCTATGTGTGTAACCTTGCCACGCTCGCCACTATCCAAAACTATGTAATCGTCGATCTTATACGGCGCATCGGCAAGAATAAAAACGCCTGAAAATAAATTTGCCAGCGTATCCTTGGCAGCAAAACCAACAGCGATACCAACCACACCGGCCGAAGCCAGCCAGGCGGTCATATCAATATCCCACGCTCTGAACATCAAATAGACCGCAATTGCCAAAATTACAATCAAACCCAAATTCTCGAACAGAGGTTGCGTCTGCGGACGAACCATAGAGTTTTCGCGTGCGCTTCGGCTCATGGCTCGCAAAACAATACGGATAAAGCGCAGCAGAAAACCCGTCCAGATAATAACTAACGTTGTGGCAATAATTGACTGGAGAATATTTTCCGCTGTCTCGGGTAATGCCAATGGCTCAATAGCCAACACTGATCCGATAAGCACCAAACTCCAGAATAGTGGTTTGTGAAAAGCAGCGATAAGCTGATCATCCCAGCGGACGTTGGTCCGCTTCACCACGCGACCTATCACTTTCACCACAATCATCGTGGCTATGCTGGCGACGATTAAAGACAACACCAAAATTAACAACGTGAGCACAATAGGATAATCAGAAAATATCTCTGTTGCCGACTGGAAAGAGGTCAATAGCTCACCAAAAATACCCGTTTGATCGGATTTATTATCACTCATTGCATACACTCCAACGCTTTATTACCAGAATAATTAGCATGGTGTAATTTTAAATTCATAAACATCATCCATATTCATTAAACTCTGAGCAAGATTACGGAAATTCATCTTATCCCGTGTACGAACCGTCATTTCGTATTCAAAAGACTTTCCTTCATCTCCCAGATGGTAACTGGATTCAAAAGCTTTGATATTATGTTGAGAAATAAGTAACCGTAACGCTTCCTCATCCGCATGACTTTTCCCTCGAATAAATCGCACAGTAAATTTGGCATACATATGCGCCGGTATTATGCTCTCAAACCAGCGAAAAACTGACAACGTAAGCACGGTAATAACCGTAGCAAGCATTGCTGGGAAATATAATCCCATCCCGATAACGATACCAATGGACGCCGTCATCCAGATTGAGGCTGCCGTAGTCAAACCTCGAACGGTCAGCCCCTCTTTGATAATGACTCCAGCCCCCAGAAAGCCAATACCCGTCATAATACCCTGCGCCATGCGAGAAGGATCAACGCGAATCGTGTCCAGAAACTCCTGTGGCACTAATTCCCACTGATAAACCATTAGCACCATCAGCAAGCTTGACGAAACACAAACCAGCGCATGGGTGCGGAAACCGGCTTCACGACCATGCATCGCACGTTCCAGACCAATAATCCCACCCGCCAGCATCGCCAACCCCAGGCGTGTTGCCATCAAACTGTAATCTGCATCCATTGGTTCACCATGCTTTTAAATTAGCCATATTATGTAATTGATAACACTCTCAGCTGATCTTTCACTTCTACCACCCAAGACTATCTGTAACCTTGCAAAAGCCGTGATTTAGAATCACCATACAGAATTGTACTCACATTAAATACACACAAGATACTACACTACGATGAGCAATAATTTACAATCCATCCCTGATGTACTCAAGCAAACGGTACAGACATATGGCACTGAAACCGCCATACATTTTATGGGTTCTGATACCAGCTTTTTAGAATTTGATCGCGCCAGCGACCAGGTTGCTGCCGGCCTTTTTGCACAGGGTGTAACCAAAGGCGACCATGTTGCTCTTTATTGTGTAAATTCTGATACGTTTGCCATTGCCTATTTTGGCATCATCAAAACCGGCGCCACCGTGCTGCCTGTTAATCTTTTGTTTAAGCCTGGTGAAATTGAATACATACTTGATGATGCCAGTGTAACGACTCTGATTTATCACGAGGCATTTAATAACAATGTTTCGATCTTCCGAAATAATCTAAGCAGCCTGAAATCCTTTATTTTCATTGGGGAGCAAGCATCAAAAGCTAGTGACACTCCCTGGTCTACATTACTAGAGGCTGACACAGAGATGCCGCAGCCTGAAATAAATCCTGTTGATGATGTTGCATGCATTCTCTAGACATCAGGCACTACGGGGAAGCCTAAAGGTGCCATGCTCACCCATAACAACCTGCTTTATGATACTCGCGGCGCTCTTGAGGCCATGAAAATCAAACCTGGTAAAGACAGGCTTCTGGTCGTGCTACCCATGTTCCATGCTTTTGCAGCAACAGTAGGGATGCTGACACCATTACTGTACGGCTGCAGCTTTATCCCAGTGCCAAAATTTGAACCACAACTTGTTATGGACAATATTGCTGAGGGAAAAGCAACCATTTTTATGGGCGTTCCCAGTATGTACATCGTGTTACTCAACATGGCTGACGAACAAATAAAAAAATTCAATTCAATCAATTATTGTATTTCTGGTGGAGCGGCCATGCCACAGGCACTAATGGAGCGTTTTGAAAAACGCTTCGGTAAATTAATATATGAAGGAGATGGTCCAACAGAATGCTCCCCGGTAACCTGCGTCAACCCAATCGACGGTGAACGTAAACCCGCCTCCGTGGGCCTACCGATACCCGGTGTTGAAATGTGCATTATGGATAGCGATGCTAACGAACTGGCTGACGAGGAAATTGGTGAAATCTGCGTACGTGGCGACAATGTTATGAAGGGTTACTGGAATCGCCCTGAAGAAACCGCCGAATCATTTCATGGGGACTGGTTCCAAACTGGCGATCTTGGCTACCGCGATAACGACGGTTATTTTTACATTGTTGACCGCATCAAGGACATGATTATCGTCAATGGCATGAATGTTTATCC
>JAUWVK010000061.1 GCA_030617485.1 Gammaproteobacteria bacterium | reverse complement strand
CAATTCTATGTGCCCCATAGCAGCTTCGGCCTCAACATCCAGCAAATCGGTATGCACCGGATTACCAGACAGGGCCTGAAAGGTCAGCGGGGTAACAAACTCTGCACCCCCCTGGCTGAGCACCACACGCACATCAGCCCCGGCTTCTTTTAATCGCCTCACCAACTCAGCCGATTTATAGGCAGCAATAGAACCACTCACACCCAGGAGGATGCGTTTGTTCATGAGGCTAGTATTAGCAAAGGTGTCTGGAGTGTTCATTTTTTTGAGTCTAAGTGTGAATAGTGCCTGGTTCTACGGCTAGGAGCTGTTATCTTCAATTGCGTAAATTCAGCATTTTAAACGAAAAACAGCATAATTCACAAAAACATGCTCGCCTATTACAGACATTAAAGTGCAGACATTTAATGGCCTAGATTTAAAGGACTAACTTAAAGGAATAAGACATGGCAATTACCGACTGGCCCAGGGAAGAGCGGCCAAGAGAAAAACTACTGCAAAAAGGGGCCTCCGCACTATCAGATGCGGAGCTACTGGCCATTTTCCTGCGCACCGGCACCCGCGGCAAAACCGCTGTGGACCTGGCCCGAGATTTACTTAATCGCTTTGGCAGCCTGCGTTCACTGCTTGAAGCAAACCTTAAGGAATTTTGCGAAGGCGAAGGGCTGGGTGAAGCCAAGTTTGCGCAACTGCAGGCCACCACCGAAATGGCCCGGCGGCATTTACTGGAGAAACTTCGCCGAGATGATGTAATGGAAAATCCGGACGACACCCGACGATATTTACAATCACGTCTGCGCGATTATCCTCACGAAGTCTTTGCCTGTTTGTTTCTGGATAATCGCCATAGAGTGATTACATTCGAGGAATTATTTCAGGGCACGATTAATGGTGCCAGTGTGCACCCTCGTGAAGTGGTTAAAAAAGCTCTGGGACACAATGCAGCATCCGTTATCCTCGCTCACAATCACCCCAGTGGTGTAGCTGAACCCAGTGACGCAGATCGCCACATTACCCAGCAATTAACCAAAGCGTTGGCGCTGGTAGACATAAAAGTACTGGATCATCTGGTGGTCGGTGATGGGGTAACGGTATCACTGGCAGAGCGCGGGCTAATGTAGGCACTCAATATAAACACTTTATATTTAAGTCGCCTTTACTTCTGTAGATTTTAGCGTTTCTTCATGGGTTAATTCTTCTGGCTTCTCATCTATTTCGGCAGAAACCCAGCGAAAAGCAATCACGCTGATATTGTCAGAATCCGGATAAGCTTTTGTTTCTGCCAGCTCCGCCATAATTTCCACTGCCTGAGTGATCGTGTTTTTTGTCAGCGTCTCTACGATGGCCTCATCGCTCAGGGGGCCCCATAAACCATCACTGCAAAGCACTAACATGTCGTACTTCTCCAATGGAATTTTATCGCTGACTGTCGGCACCGGAGGGTGTGGCTGAAAACCCACACAACGGGTAACCAGGTTACGCTGAGGGTGACTTTTCATCTCTTGTTCACTGATCTTGCCCTTGCGAAGCAACTCTTCAATTTTGGAGTGATCTACCGTGCGCTTGAAAGGTTTACCCACACGAAACATGTACAGTCGGCTATCGCCCACATGTGCCCACCAGGCAAAACCTCCCTGGATTAGGCACACTACACATGTGGTACGCGGTTCAACCGGCGGAGTCTGTTCGTTGCCTGCACGAATAATGGCCAGATGTGCATCTGCCACTAATTCTTTAAGATATGCCTGCGGATCCGTTACTGGAAATTTTCTGGCTTTGAAGTGACTCAACATGTGCTTCACCAGAGATCGTGAGGCAACCTGTCCACCTCGATATCCTCCCATACCATCAGCCAAGACCATCAACACAGCATCACTAGTCTCTGCGATGCCGAGATCATCTTCATTAGCCGTACGATTACCCAGCCGGCTTGTTTGTCCAAGTTGATATTTCATTTATAGCGGCTTATTCAATGTATCGATAACACGACCAAGGAAGCTTCCTCCACCCTCAATTTCTTTGTTAAAAACTTCAAGGAACTCGTCCACAGACTGAGGGCGCAACATGGGATCCATTTCCATTGACCAGTCCAGAGCTTCCAGCATTGGTTGCGAATATCGACGCTTGAAAGCAGACACTGCCGGACGCATTTTGTCTTTCTCAACCCTGTCCTTCGCTGCCGTCGGCGCTGATCCCTCCATGCAGGAGCGTATTGTGGCGCCCATAGCGTAAATATCTGTCCAGGGTCCTACATAACCACTGAGATCATATTGCTCTATAGGAGAAAACCCGGGGGTCACCACCTGAGTCACCTGCAACTTGCGACTTGAATTTCGCGGATGTACCGCGCCAAAATCCAGAAGCAAAGGCATACCACCCTCGCACAAATGAACATTGCCGGGTTTAATATCCAGGTGTAAAAAACCCGTGTCATGCACCAGTTTCAAAGCATCCAGTAGTGGAGGGAAAACTTTGCGCAGAAGGGTTTCACTGAGATTGCCCTTATGCTTTTTAATATAGTGCTGCAAATTTTTCCCGGGACGGTATTCCATTGATGTATACGCCGTCCCATTGGCACGAAAGAATTTAAGCACGCGCACAATATTAGGATGCTTCAATTTAACCAGCGCCGTTGCCTCCTGCAAAAACAGGCGCATACCTTCATCAAAATTCTCCTTCTCTCGCTCACCCCTGGGCATCACGAACCCGTCATCCAGACGCTGGGCTAGTTTGTTGGGCATATACTCCTTAATCACTACCTGCTTATCTGATTTCTGGTCACGCGCCAGATAAACCATGCCAAAGCCACCAGCCGTCAAGGCGCTCTCGATCACGTAGTGCTCAAGCTGGGTGCCTGCGGGTAAAATTAATTTCGAATCGATCATAAGTGCAGCGACCGTGGGTGCAGCAGTGCTTTTTTTACAAACAGTAATGACAAGCGTGCCCGTACCGGTTTTCCAGACCTGTGAATGGCGTTACTATGCTCATCATTATCTTGTTTCATCATAATATTCATCATTAAAAAGGTATCACCATGACTCGCAGCATGACGGCCTTCTCCCGCAAGGAGAAAAACACAGAAAAAGGTCTGCTTGCCTGGGAATTAAGATCGGTTAATCACCGCTTTTCTGAAGTAAGTCTTCGAATTCCCGATGATTTTCGTTCCCTCGAGCCCAAAATCAGGGAAGCCATCACCGCCAAAATCAAACGCGGGAAAGTCGATGCTTCCCTACGTTATCAGGCTATCCACTCGGAAGATCAAAGCCTGGAAATCGACAAGGAATTGACCGCTAAACTGGCCCACGCCACCCGGGAAGTGGACCAGCTACTGTATAATGCCGCGCCCATCAATGCCCTGGACGTCCTCCGCTGGCCCGGGGTCATTAAGGCGCCAGAGCAAGATTTAACACAACTAGGGACTGATGCCATGGCCCTGCTGGGCGAGGCACTGTCCGAGCTGCTGGAATCCAGAGCCCGCGAGGGCGAGAAGCTCAAAGCCATCATCGAAACCCGTTGCGAAGCCATTGAATCCCAGGTTAAATCCGTTTCCCAGCGTCTGCCCGAAATACTTCAGGCCATGCGTGGCCGGCTGGAAGAACGACTGGAAACCATCAAAGGTGAGCTGGATCCAGCGCGAATAGAACAGGAAATAGTTATTCTGGCCAATAAGGCCGATGTCGATGAGGAGCTTGATCGACTCACAACCCATGTTACCGAGGTTCGTCGAATTCTCAGTCAGGACGAACCTGTTGGTCGACGTCTGGATTTTCTCATGCAGGAACTGAACCGGGAAGCCAACACGTTGGGATCAAAATCTGTGCATACCGACCTCACCAATGCCTCGGTAGAGCTGAAAGTGCTTATCGAACAAATGCGGGAGCAAATCCAAAACATCGAATAAACGGAAATCAGCGATTTTCACGTAATTTAGAGCCATAATAAGCGACGATTGAGGAACATAACCTCTTTTTACACCAAAGCCATCAGGAAAACAGCACTAAAATGGGCACACAGGAACAATCTCACGGTACTTTATTTATCATTTCCGCGCCTTCTGGTGCCGGCAAAACCAGCCTGATCAAATCCTTACTGGAGAGCACAGACGGTATCAGTGTCTCGATTTCCCACACTACTCGCGCCAAACGCCCAGGTGAGGAAAATGGCGTGGATTACCATTTTGTGGATGTACCAACCTTTACCGAGATGGTTGAGCATAATGCGTTTCTAGAGCATGCCCAGGTGTTCGATCATCATTACGGCACTTCAGAAACTGCGGTGCTGGACCAGCTGGCATCGGGGCAAGATGTGATTCTGGAAATTGACTGGCAGGGCGCCGAACAGGTCCGTATACGAATCTCTGGTACGGTAAGCATCTTTATCCTGCCCCCATCCAGAGATGCTTTACGTGAACGTCTCACGGATCGTGGTCAGGATGATGACACCATCATTAATCGCCGCATGCACGATGCCGCAACCGAAATGTCCCACTACCATGAATTTGATTATGTCGTGGTCAATGATGTCTTTGATACCGCACTGAAAGACCTGAAAACAATTGTTGCCAGCCAACAGTTCCATATTGACCGTCAAAAACAGAGCATACAGCTGCTTATCAACGAATTATTGGCATAATAATCAAGCTTATAAGCCTGATTGCGGCTCCTAATTACTGGCAACTAATCACTGGTAATAATGGGCACAATTTTGTACAATTCTCCGCCCTGAAGATAGCCAGCTAGACTGTAAAAATTTAACTCATTCTATAAAACATAGAATAGACAACTGAGGAGTTTCCCCATCATGGCACGCGTTACCGTTGAAGATTGCCTGGACCACGTAGACAATCGTTTTGAACTTGTTCTGTTAGCCAGCAAGCGTGCCCGCCAACTTGTCTCAGGCAAAGAGCCAACACTGGAATGGCAAAATGATAAACCCACAGTACTGGCTTTACGTGAAATCAGTGAAGGCAAAATTACCGTGAAAATTCTGGAAGACATGGCTGAGGAAGAAAAGCGCGTTCGCGAAGAAGCAGAAGCTGCCGCGATGGCCGAAATAGAAGCAGAAAAATTATCCAATGAAGATCCTACGCTATAACAGTTGCCCTCTATTTCCTCTTCATTAAATGCAGCTCACGCTTCTTAACACACTGCTTTAAAAACATTCCCACACATAAGCTGGAGTACCCTATACTCCACCCATTACTCTAAGTTAATAGTGAGGGCTCGGTGTTTCTTATCCATGATCTGTGCGAGATACTCGAGACTTATCTCGAGCCAAATCAGGTTAAGGAAGTTTACCGGGCCTATCTTTTTGGTGCAGAAGCTCACGAAGGTCAACATCGACTAACAGGCGAGCCTTACATATACCACCCATTGGAAGTCGCCAGAATCCTGGCCAATATGCGGATGGACTACAACACCATCACCGCTGCTTTACTTCATGATGTCATTGAAGACACCTCAACCGCTCGCGAACAGCTTGCGGACGAGTTTAGCGAAGAAGTCGCTACATTGGTTGACGGCGTCAGCAAACTTACCCAGGTTAAATTTGGCAGCAAAGCAGAAGCCCAGGCAGAGAATTTTCGTAAAATGATTCTGGCGATGGTGAAGGATATTCGAATTATCCTCATCAAACTGGCAGACCGGTTACATAACATGCGAACTCTGGGTGTTATGCGGCCAGAGAAAAAACGTCGCATCGCAAAAGAAACGCTGGAGATTTACGCACCTATAGCCAATCGTCTTGGCATGAAAACAATTTGCCTGGAACTTGAGAACCTTTGCTTCCAGTCTGTCTACCCAACACGTTATCGCGTACTGGAACAAGCGGTTAAACAGGCGCGCGGTAATCGCAATGCCCTGGTCGATAAAATTCAAATCGCCATCGAAGGGCGCCTACTCAACGAAGGCATGGGTATTCCTGTAAAAGGTCGTGAAAAACATCTCTACAGTATCTACGAAAAGATGCGTAGCAAGCACTTAAGTTTTGCCGAGGTTTCTGATGTTTATGCCTTTCGAATTGTAGTCGACAGAGTCGACACCTGTTATCGCGTTCTAGGCGTTGTCCACAACCTTTACAAACCCGTACCAGGTAAATTCAAAGATTATATTGCCATTCCCAAGGCAAATGGTTACCAGTCCCTGCACACTATTTTATTCAGCCCCTACGGCGCTCCTATTGAGGTTCAAATACGAACAGAAACCATGGACCGCATCGCCAATGTCGGCATCGCCTCCCACTGGTTGTATAAAACTGGAGACTCTACACCAGGCCATACTACCGAATGGCTCAAAGACCTTTTGGATATGCAGCAACACGCTGGCAATTCTGAAGAATTTCTTGAGAACGTCAAAATTGATTTATTCCCTGAAGAGGTTTATGTCTTCACACCTGAAGGTGACATCATGACTTTACCGCGTGGTGCTACAGCGCTTGATTTTGCCTACGCAGTACATACCGACATTGGCAATACCTGCGTTTCTATTTCAATCAATAAACGACTTTCACCCATGCGAAGTGAACTACATAATGGTGAAACCGTCGAGGTCATTACCGCTCCAGGCGCCACACCCAACCCCGTATGGCTGGACTTTGTCGTTACTGCGAAGGCTCGCGCCAACATCCGCCATTTCCTCAAGAACCTGAAACAGGATGAGGCCATCGGCCTGGGGATACGCATGCTTGATAAATCACTGGCTGCGGTAACGCTTAACTTGAACGATATATCGTCAGATGTGATAGAAAAATTCCTCACGCTACTCAAAGCACAAACAATTGAAGATATTTACCAGGACATCGGTATGGGCAAACGCATTGCATCGCTCGCCGCCCGACAACTCGCTGATCTTCATGCTGAATCTCTTGGCCTGGGAAGAGAAACTTCTTCTAGTGTAAAGGGCATGTTTAATCGCATCACACCTAATTGGTTAAAAAGCGCTAAAGAGCAATCAAGCCGCACCCTGGCAATCCGCGGCACCGAAGGATCCGTTGTCTCTTTTGCCAAGTGTTGCCGACCAATACCGGGCGACCCCATCCTTGGTTTTGTTAGCGCAGGTCGCGGCATTGTCATACACATGCGAGGCTGCAAAAACGTCCGCGAATATAAGAATAGTCCCGAGCGTTGGGTAGATGTGCAGTGGGAAAATGATATTCAGGAATCATTCCCGGTTGATATTCGCGTTGATTCCGCCAATCAGCGCGGCGTCCTGGCAACAGTTGCTGCAACCATTGCTGCTGAAGACTCCAATATTGAAAATGTTTCTATTGCAGAGAAAGACGGCCGTTATTCAACAATGAATTTTACCGTAGGCGTGCATGACCGCGCGCACCTGGCTAAAATCTTACGACGTATAAAATCGCTGGAAGGTGTTTTGCGTATATCGCGCACTAAATAATAAAAACTTAAATAATTTTCAAAGAAAAAATGGAGATTCAATATGTCCAGGCAGCGAACAATTATTCAAACAAACTCCGCGCCAGAAGCTATAGGCACATATTCACAGGCGGTCAGGGTTGGAGATACTGTTTATCTTTCCGGCCAGATTCCTTTAGTACCTGACACGATGGAATTAGTCAGTGGCAATATGAAAGCTCAGATTACACAGGTATTCGAAAATTTAAAGGCTGTAGCTGAAGCTGCAGGAGGTGGCCTGGCCGACATTGCCAAACTTAATATTTTTCTTACCGACCTGTCTCACTTTGCATTGGTTAACGAAGTAATGTCTGGTTACTTCGATCAACCTTATCCCGCCCGCGCGGCAGTCGGGGTGGCAAGCCTACCCAAGAACGTACCAGTAGAAATGGATGCCATCATGGTTCTAAACTGAAATCGTGCCAATCAGAGCGTTCAGTTATTCGCGGCACCCTGATCAATCCATTGTCGCAAGGTCTTTATCTCAGCTGCTGACAATGCTTTCCGGTCACCATGTGGCATCTTAATCGAAGGATCGGCTCTACCTTCAACCAGTATTACCAAAGTGCTTGAAAGACTATCCCCCGCCTTGACTACAGGCCCAAACTTGGTGCCTTTCATCAATGCCTGGTGGGTCGACATATCCAGTCCGGAAGCTTTCTGACCCGACCCGTTATTGACATGACACTCCAGACAGTGGCGTTGCAGGATAGGAATAATGTCCTGTGAGTAGCTGACTTTTTGTTCGGCTTTTTTGCCGCTATCACAACCCGATAAAACAAATGGGACAATAAGAACCAGTAAAAAGTAGAACTTGACCCTGGCATGATTTAGCATAATATTTTCCTCGGTTTTACAGGTTTTACAGGTTTTACAGGTTTTACAGGTTTTACAGGTTTTACAGGTTTTACAGGTTTTACAGGTTTTACAGGTTTTACATATTTTACATAATTCTA
>JAUWVK010000016.1 GCA_030617485.1 Gammaproteobacteria bacterium | reverse complement strand
AACTGAGGACAACGGTTACCATCAATTAACGCATGTTTCGGTGCCGGTGATAATCCTGCAACAGCTCGCTGCATAGCCAGCATGGTTGCCTGAAGGATATTAATCTCATCTATTTCTTCCACCTCTGCACGGCCAACTGACCAGGCAAGTGAGCGCTCTTTAATGAGAATAGCGAGTTCTTCGCGGCGTGATTCAGAAAGTTTTTTTGAATCCATCAGGCCATCAATGGGATTGTCCGGATCAAGAATAACCGCGGCGGTTACCACCGGTCCCGCCAATGGGCCTCGCCCTACTTCATCAACACCGGCAACTAAAAGTTGATTCGCTCTTTCGCTAAGAATTAGTTTCATATTTTTTTAGTTATCGTTTTCAATCAATTTTCCCAATTAACCGCAAAATAGCATCAGCTGCTTTATGGCTAGCATTTTGTCTTAGTGACTCATGAATGTCGTTAAAACGTTGATGGAGTCTTTCTGACTTCTCTGTGCTTTTAAAATATTCGAGTACCGCACGGCCAAGATTTTCCGGTGTTGCCTCATGCTGAATGTATTCTGGCACCAGAGTTTCTCGTGCCAGCAAATTTGGAAGAGAAACACTCTCCACCTTAACCAACCATTTCGCTATCCAGTACGTTATAGGTGATAACTTGTAAGCTACAACCATAGGTTTTTTTAATAACATGGCCTCAAGCGCAGCCGTTCCAGATGCAAGCAATACCACATCTGCTGAAGCCATAACCTCACGTGATTGTCCGTCAATTAATCGGATAGACGGAGCATCATTAGTTTGTTGCAAAATCTCTTCAAACTGTTGGCGCCTATTTTTATTGGCGAGGGGAACGATAATCTCAAGATTCGGTAACTCTTTTTTCAACCATTTAACAGTTTCAAGAAAAGGCCCACCTAAATATTGCAGCTCATTAGAACGACTACCAGGAAGTAATGCCAGAACTTCAGCTTCTAATGGTATAGACAGTTTTTCCCGTGCAGAATTTTTATCGCTGTGTAGAGGAATAATATCCGCGAGAGGGTGACCAACAAAACTGACTGGAACATGATGTTCTTTGTAGAACTCAGCTTCAAAGGGAAACAAAGTGAGCATGAGATCAGTGCTTTTATGAATTTTCTTTACCCGACCTTGCCGCCATGCCCAAACTGATGGACTAACATAGTGCACAGTCTTTATGCCCGCATCATGCAACCTCTGTTCAAGCCCAAGATTAAAATCAGGGGCATCAATACCGATAAATACATCGGGGGGATTTTGTTTGAAATGTTCCGCGAGTTTTTGGCGGATACCGTGAAGTTCTCGATAGCGTCCCAATACTTCTACAATTCCCATTACTGAAAGACGATCCATAGGGAATAGACTTTTTGCACCCTGCTCTATCATGGCAGGCCCGGCAATACCTTCAAATGTAGCATCAGGGAATTGTTGCTTGATGGCAGCAATTAAACCTGCGCCTAAGATATCACCCGAGGCTTCGCCGGCAACAATTCCGAAACGAAGTGGTTTATTGTTCATGCCTTAAACACAGCTATTGGCCTAACGAACAATCCCACGAGTCACACGCTGTAAGAAGTTAAGCAGTTGGGCGATTTCCGGGCAATCATCTGCCATTGGTTCCAGTTTCTTGACTGCATGATCCAGAGTTAAGTTTGACCGGTATATAATTCTGTAGGCTTTTCTCAGCTGACGAATAGTTTCGCTGGTAAAGCCGTGCCGTTTAAGCCCCTCAACATTAAGACCATGGGGTTTTGCCATATGGCCTGAGATCATCGTAAACGGTAAGACATCCTTTGAAATCACGCTATTCATGGCGGTAAAACAATGTGCGCCGACTTTGCAAAACTGATGCACTAGAGTGAATCCACCCAAAATAGAAAAGTCTTCCACTACAACATGTCCAGCCAGAGTGACACTATTGGCGAAGATAGCATCGTTACCAATTTGACAATCATGCGCTATATGCACATAAGCCATAACCAAATTATCATTCCCGATACGAGTTACCCCGGTATCCTGAACAGTCCCTCTGCTGATTGTGCAGTTTTCTCGGATAACATTGCGATCACCGATTTCCAGCCGAGTAGGTTCTCCGTCATATTTTTTATCTTGTGGATCACAGCCAACTGATGCAAAGGCAAATATTTTGTTTTCACGTCCGATAACAGTTGGTCCACCAATAACAACGTGCGGACCAATTTCTGTTCCCTTCCCAACAGTCACACCTGCGCCAATAACCGTAAAGGGACCCACACTCACATCGTCAGCAAGTTCAGCGGATGGATCGATAAGGGCCTGCGGATGGATCAAGACTGTAACACCCCGTAAAAATTATTAGATTCAGGCTTCACGCTCTGCGCACATCAATTCAGCGGTACAAACCACTTCACCATCCACAGATGCCACACCATTAAATTTCCAGACACCTCGTTTGGTTTTTATAATATCAACTTCAAGTTTTAGCTGGTCACCGGGTATCACAGGCCGTTTAAATCTCACACCATCAACACCGACCAGATAGTACAATGAATCTTCATCTGGCACCTTGCCATTGGTACGAAATGCCAAAATTCCGGTTGCCTGTGCTAGCGCTTCAATAATCAATACGCCTGGCATAACTTCTTTATTTGGGAAGTGGCCCTGAAAATGGGGTTCGTTATAGGTAACATTTTTGTAACCCACCAATCGCTCTCCAACCTTGCATTCAGTTACCCGGTCGATTAATAAAAAAGGATAGCGATGAGGCAAATGCTCCAAAATTTCGTAGATATCAAGTGTTTCTGATTGATTATCCAATGTGGTTTCTCAACATAGTTATTTTTTATTTGTTATAGGTGAAAATATTATTATTTAGCTGTAGGTATTTGCTTTTCTACTTTCTTTAATCTTCGCGCCATATCATCAAGCTGTTTTAATCTAACAAAATTACGATGCCATTTATTATTTTCTTCCAACGGCGTTCCTGATGAATATACACCAGGCTCCGAAATCGACTGGGATACGTGAGACATCCCAGTAATAGTGACATTATCCGTGATCTCAAGATGCCCTACAATGCCCACGCAACCGCCAATGGCACACTGCTTGCCAATCCGGGCACTACCAGCAATCGCTGTACAGGCTGCGATGGCCGTATTTTCACCTATCTGAACGTTATGACCAATCTGGATCAGATTATCAAGCTTTACACCTTGCCCAATAATCGTATCTTCTATCGCACCCCGGTCAACCGTGCTATTAGCACCAATTTCCACATCATCACCAATCTGTACGCTTCCTACCTGCGGAACTTTTATCCATCGGCCATCATCGTTAGTTAGACCAAAACCATCGGCACCTATGACCACACCTGGGTGAAGAATCACACGATTACCAATTTTTACGTCATGACAAATTGTTACGTTTGCAACTAACCTGCTGCCCTCACCGATTGAAACATTATTCCCAATAATGCAACCCGGGCCAAGCTCACAACCTGTAGCAATTATTGCTCCAGCTTCAACAACACATTGCGGCCCAACATAGACATCCGGATCAATTTGGCTATCAGGGTCAATAATGGCGCTTGGATGTACACCGGTTTTTCCAGACTCTACGGGGTTAAGCCATGCAACCACTTGTGCGAAAGCAATGTGCGAATTTTTTACTATAATACCGTTAGTGGAAAGATCCTCCGCAAAAGCTTCGTCAATAATAATGGCTGACGCATTGGAGCTTTTAATATGGTGGTAGTGTTTGTGATCGTGAAGAAAGGCAATATCGCCCTTACCGGCACTCGCAAGGGTCGCTACTCGAAAAATTTCACACTTGGCATCTCCGGTAACCTGGGCACCAAGACGTTTAGCTAATTCTCCAAGAGTAAACACGTAATAACTATTACTTTTTAATAGACCGTTTAAATTCCTGCTTCAGCCGTGCAACGACTTTATCGGTGACATTAATTCGATCATCCGCATAAACTACACCGTCACTCACAATCAGGTCATATTTTTCTTTTTTCGCAATATCCACTATGACTTCATAAACACGTCGACGCAATTTATCAAATGATTCATTTCTACGAATATTGAGATCTTCGCGAAATTCTTCCTGCTCCCGTTTAATGTCACGTTTTTGTGAAACGATATTGCGTTCCAGCTTGCGTCGCTCGGGTTCACTCATAATAGCGCCGTCACGTGTCAATCTGTCCTCAAGTTTGCGGATTTCTTTTTGGGACTTTATCAGCGATTTATCTCGAGGGGAAAACTCCTTCTCCAATGAGGCACGTGCAGCATCTGCCTGAGGAGCCTGCTCCAGCACCTTTGCAGCATTCACAAAGCCCACTTTCAAATCAGCCGCGATAACATTAACTGAAATCAAGCTCAGAGCACCTAACAAGCACATGGTAGCTAGTTTGAAATTAGACAAAACCGATTGTCTGTCTACACTTCTATTTGCAGGATTCATCTATTTCACACTCCAATCTAATCTAAATGGTTATACCTTGCTCTGAATCTATATATGATGCCACGATTCCACCCACAACCCAATGCCACAGCCTTAAAACGGTGCACCAATGGCAAACTGGAAGCCTTCTAGCTCATCATCTACTCTCGGGTTTATCGCCCAACCCCAGTTAAATGTCAGTACACCAACTGGGGTTAGCCATACAGCAGAAAATCCGTATGATGAACGTAGCTCATCTACAGTAATAATTCCTTCTGAATCAAACACATTGCCCACATCATAAAAAGTACTCAGCCTGAAAGTATTGGAGGTTTCTTCGCCAAATGGTGAAGGAAAAAATATTTCCATATGCCCGACGACCTTTACATTACCACCGATGGGCTCATTAGTAAGGGGATCTCGGGGACCCAAAGTATTGCCTCGATAACCACGAACGGTACGGCCACCACCAGCATAATAATATTCATAGAATGGTATTGCGCTGGTTTCCCCATAGGCATCCCCATAACCTAAATCTGCGGAAAGATTGAAGGTTATTGATTTCGTGATGGGCGCATACCATTTCTGACGTACACTAATCTTGTAATACTCTAGATCACCGCCAGGCATGGCAATTAGAGATGAAATAGAACTATAGTAACCTTTGTTAGGAAAGACATGTCGATTCCGAGTGTCATGAGACCAGCCGACAGATGTGGTTAACGTTTCAAATTCATCACCATTATCAGCGACCCAGTCTGAATACAATTGCGGTGCCGTTAGTGGATTTATAGTGAGATCAGTTTTTTCGTACCCGAAACTAAGAGAAGCACGATTATATTCACTGATAGGAAATCCGTAATTAACGCTAACACCATAATTATTCGTTGAGAAATCGGCAAGGTTGGCTTCATCTGCGTTGGTAGAACGCGAATGTACACTAAAACCACGACTAATCCCTTCGGGAGTGTAATAAGGATTCGTATAAGAAAACCGATAAACCGTGTTCACAGCACTATTATTAAGTTCAAGAGCGACACGCTTGCCAGTACCCAGGAAATTATTCAATGTCACGCTGGTATTGAACAACAAACCTTGCGTCTGACCAAAACCAAGACCAGCCGTAAAGTTACCGGTGGAACCTTCGGTTACATCAAAATTTAAATCAACCTGGTCTGATGTTCCCTCAACTTTTGGTGTTTCCACATTAACAGTTTCAAAATAGCCCAGTTTTTGCAGACGGATTTTAGAGCGTTCAACAAGCGGAGGTGATAACCACCCCCCCTCCATCTGCCTAACTTCACGACGAACAACCCCATCGCGCGTTTTAGTATTACCGGTAATATTCACCCTTCTGACATAAACCCTTCTTCCGGGATCAATGTAAAAAGTTAATGAAACGGTCTGTGCCTTATCGTCAATATCTGGAACAGCATTAACGTTGGCAAATGCATATCCACTTAGCCCAAGATGCTGGCTTATTTTATTATTTGAATCAACCAGTTTCCTGCGAGAAAAAACATCTCCTTTTTTTAATTTTATCAGTGAAAGAAGAACTTCTTCATCAGCAACAAGATTACCCGCTAACTTCACATCACTTACCGTATATTTTCCACCTTCACTGACATTAATGCTTATATAAACATCACGTTTATCTGGAGTAATCGATACCTGGGTAGAACTTATATCAAAATGGACATACCCACGGTCAAGGTAATAAGACCGCAATGTTTCTAAATCAGCCAATAATTCCTGCTTAGAGTATTTACCACTGTCTGTTAAACCTGTCCACATTGTCGGCGTAGACAGGATGAATCTATTGAGCAATTTTTCCCGATCAAACGATTTAACGCCAAGAAGATTAATCTGCTTTATTTTTGCAATTTCACCTTCATCTATATCAATAGTAATTTCAACACGATTACGCTCAAGCTCTGTCAATTTTGTTTCAACTTTTACACTATATTTTCCCAGGCTTAAATATTGCTGGTTTAATTCCTGCTCAATTTTGTCCAGTAAAGACCGGTTGAAAATTCGGCCTTCCGTTAAACCGATTTGCTTCATTACTTCATTTAATTCTTCTGTATCAAGATCTTTATTCCCAAAAACAGTTATTTTTGCAATTGATGGGCGCTCTTCTACATTTATATTCAGTACATTATTTTCACGGGTAAGCTGTATATCTTCAAAAAAACCTGTCTTATATAGGGCTCGAACAATATTACTAGCCTTTGTTCTGTCAATAACCTCCCCAACCTTAATGGGTAAGTAATTAAATGTTGTGCCCAGCGATATGCGCTGAAGTCCATTTATTTTGATATCCTGAATCAAAAATTCTTCCATAGACCATGCAGGAAAAACAAAACACGTGAACAGAATCACCCCCAGCCAGTACTTCATGAACAAACCCATTTTATTATTTCGTACATAATTATTATAATTTTTAACTGCATAAAACATCATCAACCACCAACAAGTCGCGCGACATCATTATATAGCGCTAAAGACATCAACATGACTAGAAAAAATATACCGACACGCTGCATTTGCGCCTGAATAGCATCAGACAAAGGGCTACCCTTAACCATCTCGATTAAATAATTAAGTAAATGACCACCATCAAGCAAAGGAATTGGTAATAAATTAAGTACTCCAAGGCTTATGCTTATAACAGCAAGGAAATATAAAAATGGGCTAACCCCAGCACTCGCGGTGTAACCCGCGTAGGTTGCTATCGTAATTGGCCCGCTCAAATTATCTAACGAAACTTCACCAACAATCATCTTACCTATCATGCGTAATGTTAAAGCTGACATTTTCCATGTTTTTACCACGGCTACACCCAGCGCATCAAAAAATGTGTATTTAACTTCTGCCAGATATTTTTTATTTAACGCTTCTGGGCGCGCGGGAGCCGCCCCAATTTTACCAACAAAACCTTTTTCAATTTTTCGCTGACCCGTGTTGACAGCAATGGTCTGATTTTCTCCATTCCGTTCGATTTCGATCAAAATTTCTTGTTGTGGGTGCGCGCGTACAATATCGACTAACATTGTCCAACCAGAAACCTGTTGGTTGCCTATCTTTAATACTTGGTCATTTTTCTGTAATCCCGCAATTTCTGCTGGACCACCCGGTTCGAGCTCGCCCAAAACAGCAGGAAGCTCAGGCCGGTATGGATTAATACCAACATGCGCTAGCAAATTTTTCTGTTTTACTTCTGTTGTGATGTCTTTAATAGGTAAATCTAAATTATGTACACTACCATTAAGACCACGAACCTTCATAGAAACCACGTCTGAATCTAATGCGTGATCAAGCAAGGTAAGCCTCACAACACCCCATGTAGGAGTTTCCTCACCCTCAATCGCTATAATTTCATCACCAACTTTGAAACCTGATATTGCGGCCACAGTTTTTGGTTCTACTTCTCCAATAATTGGCTTAACGCCAGGAACACCAATAAGATACATTAGCCAGAAAGCCAATATAGCGAATATAAAATTAAACATCGGCCCAGCCACTACAATAGCAAAACGTTTCCATACTGACTGTCTATTGAAGGCACGGTGTTGTTCTTCAGGAGCAACATCGCCTTCTCTCTCATCCAGCATCTTAACGTAACCACCAAGGGGAATTGCAGCAAGCACGTACTCTGTCTGGTCGACCCCGCGACGACGCATCCATAAGGGTTTTCCAAAACCGATTGAATAACGCAACACCTTTACACCAAGTTTACGAGCCGTCCAAAAGTGACCATATTCATGAAAAGCGATCAGTATGCCTAAAGTGACTATCAACGCTAATGTTGAACTCAGAAAGGATGTCATTGCATTCCCCCCGCCACTATCGATCGTGCGAACTCACGTGCAGATGCATCTGCTGCCAAAACAGTATCCAACGATAAAGCCTCTGTGTTTTCTACATCATCCAATGTTCTTTTTATAATATTAGGTATTTCAATGAATGATATTTTTTCATCCAGAAATGCCTGTACTGCCACTTCATTAGCCGCATTTAGAATTGCAGGAGCCGTACCACCTTGGCTCATTGCATCATAGGCAAGCTGCAGACAGGGAAAACGTTCCATATCTGGCCGTTCAAAATTAAGCTGTGAAGTTTCAAACAAATCAAGATCTGCTACACCTGACGACATTCGCTCAGGCCACGCCATTGCATGAGCAATGGGAGTTCGCATATCCGGATTACCAAGCTGGGCCAACACGGAGCCATCGTCATAAGCCACCATGGAGTGGATAACGCTTTCTGGATGTATAACAACCTGAATTTTATCCGGGCTTGTTCCAAACAACCAGCATGCTTCAATGACTTCAAGCCCCTTGTTCATCATCGTTGCAGAATCTACAGAAATCTTTTTTCCCATTTCCCAGTTTGGATGATTGCATGCCTCTTCAGGTGTTACTTTATCTAGGGTAGATGCATCAGCTTCCCGGAACGGCCCACCAGATGCAGTTAACAGTATTCGTTTAACGCCAACCGCTTCCAGACCTTTGGAATAATTAAAGGGCATGCTTTGAAATATTGCGTTGTGTTCACTATCAATTGGTAGCAATTCAGCGTTATTAGACTGAACTATATCCATAAAGATTTTACCTGACATAACCAGCGCTTCTTTATTTGCCAATAAAATACGCTTTCCTGCTTCCGCCGCAGCCAGTGTTGGCTGTAAACCAGCAGCACCCACAATAGCCGCCATAACTTGTTGGGTTTCATCTAACGCAACAACCTTTTCGAGCCCTTCAATACCACTCAAGACCTGGGTATTTAAACCCGCATTTTTGATTTGTACACTGGCTTCATCTGCTGCATCTGGATCGACCAATACCGCGTACTGTGGTTCAAAATTACGACATTGGGAAACTAGCCTTTCAACCTGCGTATTTGCTGTCAAAGCAATAACGCGATACTTATCAGGGTGGCGAGAAATAACATCCAGCGTACTCACACCAATTGAACCAGTAGCGCCAAGAATAGTTATACCAACTGGCCCATCAGGCACTCGATCCGGTTTTGATGGTTGCGTGCTCATAAAATGTTCCCACTTCCGAGCAAAAATCCACCCAACCCCTTCTCGTGTAAAGTAAAATCGCCCAACCAAAAGCCAACAACAAACACAGGCGCCGCCGCAGTCACACCATCTATACGATCCAGTATGCCACCATGGCCGGGTAAAATTGTTCCACTATCTTTTAATCCGGCGTAACGCTTAAACATACTTTCAGTAAGGTCACCTAAAATAGAAAAACACACCGTCACCAGAGACAAGACAGCAAAAGGTAGCCACTGGTTCCCGGGTAAAGCGAAAAAATCGGCTGCGATTAACGCAAAAATGGTACTCACTACTACCGCGCTCACTACCCCTTCCCATGTTTTGCCCGGGCTTACATCAGGCGCCAATTTATGTTTTCCCCACTGCCGTCCACCAAAGTAGGCGCTTGTATCTGCAATAGCGATCAGGGCCAACAAATACAAGACTAAATAGGGACCGTGTTCACTTTGTACGTGCAGCATTACTAATGCCGACCAGGCAGGAACCAGAACCAGAAATCCAATAATGAATAATACCCATGGTGACGACCAGCGAGATGCTGATTTTGGGTATGTCAGCACCCAAACCAGGGCCAACAACCACCAGAAGAGACTAATAACAGGCAAGGCCAGCCAGTCTCCAGATTCTCTTTCAACAAAAAACCACATAACAGCCATCGATAATCCCACGACAGTCACATACGTTACGCGTTTACTGGAGCCGGATAACTTCACCACGCCACCCCACTCCCAGCTAGCCAGCAAAATAATTACAGCAAACATAAGGGTAAAATATGGCGCTGACAATGTAAGAATCCCAAAGATCAAAAATGGAATCAAAACTGCAGCCGTTAATAAACGCTGCTTAAGCATCGGCTTTAGCCTCTTCCACCTGTTTTCCCGTCTGCCCAAATCGACGTTGGCGCAATGAAAATGACATGATTGCATCTGCTAATGAGTCGTCATTAAAATCAGGCCATAAAGTATCAGTAAAATATAATTCAGTGTAAGCCAACTGCCATAATAGAAAATTACTTATCCGCTTCTCCCCGCCCGTTCGTATAAACAAATCAGGCTCAGGTAAATCATTCAGAGAAATACAGGTAGCCATCCGCTCCGGAGTAATATCATCCACAGATAACTCACCATTCCTCACAAGTTCGGCCAAATTTTTGGCTGCCTGAGCTATATCCCATCGACCACCATAATTCGCCGCTACAACTACGGTAAGGCCACTATTGTCCTTTGTTAATTCCTCTGCTTTTTTGATGCGCTTTTGTAGTGCCGATGAAAACCTTTCTTTATCACCAATAATTTGAAGCCGTACATTATTTTTATGCATGCGCCTAACTTCATGGCCCAAAGCTGTCATAAACAACTCCATCAACAAGCTTACTTCTTTCTTTGGTCGTCTCCAGTTTTCACTACTGAATGCAAACAACGTCAAAACCTTAACGCCCTGTTTCGCACAAGACTCGACCACACCGCGTACCGCATCTACACCAGCACGATGCCCCATAAACCGAGCCTTATTTCGGTTTTCTGCCCAGCGACCATTACCATCCATAATGATGGCAATATGACGGGGAATGGAATTATCGGTTTTTAGTGCATCAACATTATTATCAGCCATAAGAAGCACCCTTCACCTGAGCGCTCAAACTAACTATTAATAATGGTAAATAAAAACCAGAATACACGCAGAATCTTCCTGGAACAGGATTAGTAAGTCTTCGAATGATTTTCTTCTTTGAATAAAACATTTGATGGGTAAGTGACATACAGTCCAGTGTCACATCATATTTCCATGAGATCTTTTTCTTTTACCTCCAGAAGCTTATCCACTTCCACCACATGTTTGTCCGTTAGCTTCTGGATAGCTTCTTCACCTTGACGTTCCTCATCCTCGGAGATTTCTTTTTCTTTTAGAAGCTCCTTTATATCACTATTGGCATCACGGCGAATATTACGAATGGCCACTTTCGCGCCTTCACCTTCTTTTCGAACCAGCTTAATCATATCTTTGCGGCGCTCTTCGGTAAGCGGAGGTAATGGCACACGAATAACAGTTCCTGATGTAGCAGGATTCAACCCCAGATTAGAAGTCATAATGGCCTTTTCAACAGCTTGAACCATAGGTTTTTCCCAGGGGGTGACGGTAAGCATGCGAGCATCAGCAACTGCAACAGTTGCAACTTGGTTTAATGGTGTATCAGTTCCGTAGTAATCAACGGTAATATGATCCAGCAAACTTGTGTGAGCCCTTCCCGTACGAAGCTTGGTCAGATCCCCTCTCAAGGACTCGATACTCTTACCCATGCGAATATCAGCATCTTTCTTAATGTCATCAATCATGGCTATTCCATTCCGTATTTTTATTATGTTCGCAATCTAAAACAAACAACAAGTTTATACAGCCACTTGCAGAACAACCGTTCGCACCATCAAGCTTTATTTAACGAGGGTGCCTTCATCCTCTCCCTGGATTATTCTCATCAACGCGCCTTTTTTATTCATATTAAAAACACGTACTGGCATAGACTGGTCTCGGCATAATGCAATCGCCGTGGCATCCATAACGCCAAGCTTTTTGGATAATACTTCATCATAACTAAGCTCATTATAACGAACGGCTTCCTTGTCTTTCATTGGGTCAGAAGAATAAACACCGTCGACCTTAGTGGCTTTGAGTACGAGGTCGGCATCAATTTCTATTCCACGCAAACTAGCCGCAGAATCAGTAGTAAAGAACGGGCTGCCCGTTCCAGCAGCAAAAATAACCACGCGACCTTTTTCCAGATGCCTGACAGCCCGGCGCTGTATATATGGCTCACAAACAGGGTCGATAGGAATAGCGGAAAGCACCCTGACATCCACATCGTTACGCTCCAATGCATCCTGCATTGATAACGCATTGATGACAGTTGCCAGCATACCCATGTAATCGCCTGTTGTGCGATTCATACCTTCCGCAGCAAGACTAATACCACGAAAAATATTACCACCACCAATCACCAGAGCTACTTCAACACCAGCATCCACCAACTCTTTTATTTCTAACGATGTACGGTTTATAACAGCAGGGTCGATACCAAAATCAGTATCCCCCATCAATGCCTCCCCACTAATCTTCAGCAGGATTCGTTTGTATACCGCCTTTTTAGCATCGCCTGTCATTTCGTGCCTTTGTGCTGGTTTAATTGCTAGCGTGATATTGGTTGTTAACTACCTTGCGCCTGGGCCATAACTTCTTCGGCAAAGTTTTCGACTTTCTTTTCAATTCCCTCGCCAACTTCAAGGCGATCAAACCTAACTACTGTTGCTCCGGCAGCCTTTACTAACTGCTCAACTGTTTGATCTGGATCCTTAACAAAAGGCTGGTTCAACAAAGTAATTTCTTTCAGGAATTTTTTAATTCGGCCACCAACCATTTTTTCAACAATTTCTGGTGGTTTACCGCTTTCTGCCGCCTGGGCTGAAAAAATCTCTTTTTCCCTTGCGATCAATTCCGCAGAAACTTCATCTTCGCTCACGCAATTAGGATTGCTGGCAGCCACATGCATGGCAATATCTTTAGCCAATGCTTCATCTCCACCATTAAGCTCTACCATTACACCAATACGGCCGCCGTGAAGATAACACCCCAATATACCGTCAGTGGTTCTACTGACAAAACGACGCACACTCATGTTTTCACCCAACTTAGCAATCAACGTCTTGGTGGCATCTGCAATATTTTCACCGCCATCCAGCGGTGTTGCCAACAGTGCATCAATATCAGCAGGCTTTTGATCCAGTGCAGTCTGTGCCACAGCAGAAGCAAAATTCAGGAAATCATCACCTTTGGTGACAAAATCTGTTTCGCAGTTTATTTCCACCATCACTGCATCTTTGTTATTTGCACTGCTTTTAAATGTAATCAATCCTTCTGCTGCTGTGCGCCCTGATTTTTTATCAGCTTTTGCAGCACCGCTCTTACGCATGAGATCAATCGCAGCTTCTATATCGCCATCTGTCTCTACTAGTGCTTTTTTGCATTCCATCATGCCAGCACCTGTACGTTCACGCAGGTCTTTTACCAATCCAGCTGTTATAGCCATTACTTTAATTCCTCAAATTTTATAGCCCAGATTGTAGGCAATCCTACAACCTGGGTTATTGATCAGATTTACTCAGCTGCTTTCTCAGCTTCAGCGGCGGGTTTTTCTTCAGCTGCTGCTTCTTTGTCAGACGATTCAGGCTCAGCTTTTTTAGCTGCCGCCTTTTTAACTGTGGCTTTTTTCACAGTGGCTTTTTTAATTGTAGCTTTCTTAACTACAGCCTTTTTAGCCGCTGGCTTTTTAACATCGGCTTCTTCATTGCTGCCTTCATCAACTTCGACAAAAGCATCAGCTTTAGCTTCAGTTGACTGCAAAGCGGCTGCGCGACTTTCTACAATCGAGTCTGCTGCGCCACGTACGTATAACTGAATTGCACGCATTGCATCATCATTACCAGGAATTACGTAATCAATCCCATCTGGATTGGTATTAGTATCGACGATACCTATAATAGGTATGCCTAATTTACGAGCCTCAGCTACCGCAATTTTCTCGTGTCCCACATCGATAATAAATACCGCGTCCGGCAGACCATTCATATCCTTAATGCCACCCAGGCTACGTTCCAGCTTTTCTTGCTCACGTGTAAGCATTAACCCTTCTTTTTTATTCAGTTTGGCAAAACTACCATCATCAGCCATAGCTTCCAGCTCTTTCAGGCGCTTGATAGATCCTTTAACGGTTTTGAAGTTGGTCAGCATGCCGCCCAACCAGCGATGGTTCACATAAGGCATACCAACGCGTTCAGCATGCTCTTTAATACTGTCTCTCGCGGCACGTTTAGTGCCAACAAAAAGAACTTTACCCTTACCAGATGTCAGCTTACCCATGAAGTTAGTAGCATCGGTATACAGGGGAAGGGTTGTTTCCAGATTAATAATATGGATTTTGTTTCGTTCGCCGAAGATGTACGGAGCCATCTTGGGATTCCAGAAACGGGCTTGGTGTCCAAAATGAACGCCCGCCTCCAACATTTGACGCATGGTCACTTGAGGCATAATAAACTCCTTTGTATGGGTTAGACCTCCACGTATCCCATACATCAACCCTAGATTAGTCACTTTGGACCTGTCCAGGGCACCCAGATATATGTGCCGATACGTGTGCGGATTATGGGGTCAAATGGCACTAAACCATCGCCCCGATTAATGCTGTTACGCATGCAATTTCTCATCGCACTTCTAGTTGCGTTAGCAGCGCGGGCTTTATACCATATGCAGCCATTTACAACAATCAGAAGCACCAATTTTGACGTAAAATCGATCTAGATTGAGCTCAAACTGCCATTTGGCGGCATTTGGGTTCCAGCAGGCTCCAGCCGTAAAATTAGACCGAATAATCAGACAAGACAGAGACCCATATAAAGAATGAGCATAATTATCAAAACAGCTGAAGATATTGAAAAAATGCGCGTCGCAGGCCATCTGGCGGCGGATCAACTTACAATGATCGCCCCCCACATTAAGCCCGGTGTCACCACAGATGAGCTTAACGACATCTGCCACGACTATACCGTCAATGTCCAGAATGCCATTCCAGCACCCCTCAATTACCACGGGTTTCCCAAGTCTATTTGTACCTCGGTAAATCACCAGGTCTGCCACGGCATACCCAGCGATAAAAAGCTCAAAAAGGGTGATATCGTCAATATTGATGTCACCGTGATTAAGGATGGCTACCATGGTGACACCAGCAAAATGTTTTTTGTTGGCGAACCTTCTGTCCTTGCAAAGCGTGTGTGTGATATCAGTCATGAATGCATGAAAATCGGCATCAATCTGGTCAAGCCCGGAATTCACCTGGGCGATATCGGCCATGCCATCCAGAAATATGCCGAAGCCAAAAACTGCTCAGTGGTACGGGAATACTGCGGTCATGGCATTGGCACAACTTTCCATGAAGAACCCCAGGTGCTGCACTATGGTGAAGCCGGTACTGGAATCATTTTAGAACCCGGCATGATCTTCACGATTGAACCGATGATCAACGCTGGTAAACGTCAGGTTAAGCTTCTCAAAGATAAATGGACCGTAGTCACAAAAGATCGCAGTCTTTCTGCTCAATGGGAACACACCATTCTTGTTACTGACAATGGACACGAAGTATTGACCAAATTACCGGGCGATGAGCTGTAGCATTTCTAACAAAATAATCGCCATCTCCACAAATACATAACCCGATTGACCCAGGAATTTTTAATGCCCCAAACAAGTGAGTCCAGTATTAACTGGCAGGATTTTGATCATGAAGTTGCCGATAGTAATACCCCCTTATCAATCTTTCGTTCACAACTCAAATCTGCTAGCGAAAACATTAAAGCCCGATTTGAAAATGGAATAGCCGTAGAGGTGCTCGTTGCTGAAAGAGCAGCGATAATGGACCAGCTTTTAATCCGCGCCTGGTGTCTTCCTTTTAATCAGAATGAATCCAATATTGCACTGGTTGCTGTTGGGGGATACGGCCGAGGTGAATTACATCCGGCATCAGACATTGATCTACTAATCCTCACTACTGCAGAACAAGACACAGAAAATCATGCAGGAAACATTGAGCAATTTTTATTATTTTTGTGGGACATGGGGCTGGAAGTTGGCCACAGTGTTCGCACCTTAACAGATTGCACAGAACAGGCTGAAGCAGACATCACTATTGCCACCAATCTGATGGAGGCACGCCAACTAACCGGCCCTGAAGAACTTTTCAATAAAATGAAAGAAGCTGTAGGTCCAGAACACATATGGCCCGGTCTGGATTTTTTTCGCGCCAAGCGTGAAGAACAAATTACAAGACATAAACGTTTTAACAACACCGCCTACAACCTCGAGCCTAATATAAAAGAAAACCCTGGCGGCCTGCGTGATCTTCAGGTTATTGGCTGGGTAGCAAAACGACATTTTGGCGCAGAAACCTTACACGAGTTAGTTGGCCACGGCTTTCTTAGCGAAAATGAGTACAAGGAACTTGTTGAAGCGCAAAATTTTCTCTGGAAAGTTCGTTTCGCATTACACATTCTCACCAATCGTCGTGAAGACCGTTTGCTGTTCGACCACCAGCGCGCCTTAGCCACGCAGTTTGGTTATCAGGACCAGGAACATAAACTCGCTGTTGAACAATTCATGAAAGACTACTACCGAACAGCCATGGAGCTGTCCCGTCTTAATGAAATGCTTCTGTCAATATTTGAAGAAAAAATACTTTATGCGGATGATAA
>JAUWVK010000177.1 GCA_030617485.1 Gammaproteobacteria bacterium | reverse complement strand
CATGGGGAAGGGAACAAGATTATGGGGTTTATAAAGATCACGCCAAAGGTCCAAACCACCACCGGCATATAACCAGGCATTCATACCCTGTGCGTTCATGCCAAAAGGTACGGCGGTAAAAAACTGTACTGCAGGTATTTTACCTGCCCAGTAATAAGCAGCACCATGACCCATCTCTACGGTGCCCTGGGAAACCGCGTCAAAAGTTTGCAGTGGTGGCACCAGTTCACCGCCAGCATACACTTTGATATTCAATTTTCCTCCGCTTAATGTTTTAACATCTTGCGCAAAACGCTCCACACCTTCCTGAAAGATGGGAAAGTTAGGCGGCCAGGTGGTCACCATTTTCCAGTTGTGAATTTGTGCGGCTGGTTTTTCTGCTGGCGTTGTTGCCGCTTGTTGTTTGCCTTCACCGCATGCCGTTAACAGACCGAATAATGAAATAAGCAAAAACAACCTGAGGGGTTTAAGAATAAACATGGCTAGTCCTTTATTTAGCTAAACTTGCGTTATAAATTAGGAATTATTTTTTTGTGAACAATTTTTAAAATATTTATCAGGTTAGTTGTAAGTTTGCATAACTCATCATTAACCATTTGGTACCAGGCCCATCAAAGTTTACCTGCACTCGTGCTTGTGAACCCTGACCTTCGTAGTTAAGCACAATACCTTCACCAAACTTTCCGTGCGATACACGCTGACCCAGGCGTATGCCTTCTGGTGCTTTATCATAAATACTTTTCTTTACAGGGAGGGGAGGAGGAGCGAATGGCGCATTGGATATAGCACCGCCCAGACGAACTTCTTTCATTAGTTCAGCCGGGATTTCATCAATAAAACGTGAACGATGCGGGTAACTTTCGTTGCCGTATAAACGACGTGATTCAGCATGAGTTAAATAAAGACGTTGGCGTGCGCGGGTGATGCCAACATAACAAAGTCGTCTTTCTTCTGCGAGACGACCCGGCTCTTCCAGTGACATAGAATGAGGAAACAAACCCTCCTCTACGCCACATAAAAAAACGATTGGAAACTCAAGGCCCTTGGCTGAATGCAATGTCATTAACTGTACACTGTCCTGCGAAGCATCGGACTGGGAATCGCCCGCTTCCAGAGCGGCATGTGAAAGAAAAGCCGAAAGCTCATCCATTGCTTCCTCATCTTCTGGCGCCTCTTCCTGCTCAAAATATCTTGCGGCATTCACCAGTTCTTCCAGGTTTTCTATTCGTGCCTGACCTTTTTCGCCGCGTTCTTTTTTAAAGTGTTCACGCAAATTACTGTGATGCAGGCTGTGTTCAAGTTGTTCATACAGCTCCATGCCCGCAGTATCAACAGCCATTTCATCTATTAATTCTAAAAATGCACCCAACATAGAAACTGCACGGGAGGGTAATAGTTTTTGCTCCACCACGATCTGCGCTGCCTGCCAGAGCGACACTTTATGTTCGCGGGCGTAATCTCGTGCGGCACCGACCGTACGATCACCAATGCCACGTGTCGGCGTATTCACTACACGCTCGAAAGCGGCATCGTCATCTCGGTTCGCAATGAGTCGCAAATATGCCAAAGCGTGTTTTATTTCCTGGCGTTCAAAAAATCGCTGGCCGCCATAAACACGGTAAGGCAGGCCCGCCTGAATCAGCGCTTCTTCAATTACGCGCGATTGTGCATTGGAGCGATACAGCACTGCCGTTTCACTGTGCAAACCATCACCGCCCACCCAGCTCTGTATTTGATCAACCACAAAACGGGCTTCATCGCGCTCATTAAATGCCGAGTAAAGCTGAATGGGTTCACCCTCTTCATCTGCGGTCCATAAATTTTTGCCCAGACGATCAGTATTGTTGCCAATAAGCGCATTGGCTGCATTGAGAATATTGGCGGTGGAACGATAATTTTGTTCCAGTTTCACGGTACGGGTGCCAGGAAAGTCTTTGGTGTACTTCTGGATGTTTTCTATCTTTGCACCACGCCAACCGTAAATAGATTGATCATCATCACCGACGGCAAATACATTAGTTTGCTTGCCAGCAAGAATACGCACCCAGGCATATTGAATACTGTTGGTATCCTGAAATTCATCCACTAGAATATGGCGAAAGCGACCCTGGTAATGTGCAAGCACGTGCGGGTTTTTCAGCCATAACTCATGTGCGCGCAATAGCAGCTCGGCAAAATCCACCAGACCAGACCGCTGACACATCTCTTCATAGGCCTGATAAATACGAATCATCTGTTTCTGGTAAGGGTCGCCAAAATGCTCAATATGCTCCGGGCGCTGGCCTTCATCTTTGCGCGCGTTAATAAACCACTGCGACTGCTTGGGCGGCCACTGGGTATCATCAAGATCAAGACTGCGAATTACTCGCTTAATAGCGCGCTGTTGATCTTCACTATCGAGGATTTGAAAAGTCTGCGGTAGACCGGCGTCTTTCCAGTGAGTGCGTAACAACCGGTGGGCCAACGAGTGAAAGGTGCCCACCCACATGCCACTGACCGGCACGTTAAGAAGTTTTTCGATGCGACCACGCATTTCTGCAGCGGCTTTGTTAGTAAAAGTAACGGCGAGAATGCCGTAAGGTGAAACGCCTTCGGTCTGAATCAACCAGGCAATGCGATGAACCAGTACCCGGGTTTTGCCGCTGCCAGCACCGGCGAGCACCAGAACATTTTCGGGAGGCGCGCACACCGCTTCCCGTTGCGGGTCATTCAGGCCATCAAGTATGTGCGAAACATCCATCAACTGATTCTAACAGAACCTTTGGACT
>JAUWVK010000164.1 GCA_030617485.1 Gammaproteobacteria bacterium | reverse complement strand
GCACCAGAGAGAGTGTTAGCAACAGATGAAAGATTCGAGTAATTTTTTTCATTAAGTTCGATGAATAGGCATAATATTCAAGCTATTAAAGCACTGTTTCATTAGGTTAGTCTATCGGCCGGAAAGTTCCATCGTTCCAGCGAATAAGGACAAATATTGCCTAAAAACCGGTTTTTAAAATGGATGCTGACTTAAAAAACACAAAAGCCACATGAAAAATCAGGAATTAATGCAATTCGAGATATGATGCCAACATGAACACCGAAGATATCCAAAAAGCAGACCATGAACACGTCTGGCATCCATACAGTTCTATGAACACAGAAATGCCCGTTTACCCGGTGAAATCTGCGAATGGGGTACGGCTTAGACTGACAGATGACCGGGAATTAATCGATGGCATGTCATCCTGGTGGTGTGTCATCCATGGATACAACCATCCTGTCATTAATAATGCACTAGAACAGCAAATTCAAAAAATGTCCCACGTTATGTTTGGCGGACTCACCCATGAACCCGCTATTGAACTCACCAAACAACTCGTCGACATCACACCAGAGCCATTACAAACGGTATTTTTTTCTGACTCAGGCTCGGTGTCCGTTGAAGTCGCTTTAAAAATGGCAATTCAATACTGGCACGCAAAAGGCCAGCCACAGCGTCAGCATTTTATTAGCCTTCGCTCCGGATATCATGGCGATACCATTGGCGCCATGTCGGTAAGCGACCCGGAAACGGGTATGCATACAATTTTCAGTGGCGCGTTACCAAAAAACAGGTTCGCTAAACAACCTCGATGTCGTTTTGGTCAGCCATTCGATGAAAATGACATCGCTTCACTAGAGCAGATGCTTGAAAAACATTCCGGCGATACCGCTGCCGTGATTATGGAACCCATCGTGCAAGGTGCTGGCGGCATGTGGTTCTACTCCGCAGACTACCTAAAAAAAGCACGCGAGTTATGCGATCACTATGGTGTGTTATTGATACTAGATGAAATCGCCACAGGATTTGGTCGTACCGGCAAACTGTTCGCCTGTGAGCACGCAGACATTTCGCCCGACATTATGTGTGTCGGCAAGGCATTAACGGGCGGCTATTTAACGCTGGCAGCAACACTGACGACAACAGAAGTATCAGAAACAATAAGCCAGTCAGACCCCGGCGTATTCATGCACGGGCCAACATTCATGGCCAACCCGCTGGCCTGCACAGCTGCATCGGCCAGCATACGTCTATTACTTGATTCACCGTGGCAGAAAAACATACAACGCATAGAAAAAAGTCTGCGAGAAAGTCTCGCACCCTGCCAGAATTTTTCTGTTGTTGAAGATGTCCGGGTAATAGGTGCTATCGGCGTGGTTGAACTACACCAGCCTGTTGACATGAAATCTATTACCCAGGATTTTGTTGACACCGGAGTATGGGTTCGCCCCTTCGGTAAACTGGTTTACCTGATGCCACCCTTTATCATTAACGAAAAAGATTTGGCCACGCTAACGAATGCTGTAGTGAACGTTATAGAGAAACAGTCTTTTTAACTTTCTCACCAGACGAACGGTCTAACAACTATAACCAGTCTGCTTTTCGCAGTCTGATTTCACGGCCACGCCACATCACATACAAAATAGGAATGATTACCATTGAAACTAGCGGCGCCGTCACCAGACCGCCAAGCATGGGTGCCGCTATACGGCTCATGACTTCTGAGCCAGTACCTCCTCCAAGCATAATAGGCAAGAGACCTGCAAGAATGACCGCAGCCGTCATCGCTTTCGGACGCACACGCAACACTGCACCTTCAATCACAGCATCCTGTAGAGCCCTCATGTTTGTTGGCTTATGTTTGTAATATGCCTGATCAAGATAGACTAACATGATGACACCAAATTCTGCTGCCAGACCGGCAAGTGCAATAAACCCTACACCTACTGCAACAGACATATTGTATCCAAGAAAATAAACAAACCAGATTGCGCCCACAAGCGCTAACGGAACCGCTCCCAGAACCATAAACGACTCAGGAAAGTTGCGGAAATTCAAATACAGTAACAATAGAATAATGACAAGCGTTAAAGGAACAACATATTTCAACCGCTCTTCTGCACGCAACATATACTCATATTGCCCACTCCAGCCCAACGAATAACCGGGTGGTAATTTAACTTTCTCTGCCACAATGACCTGTGCATCTTTTACATAGCTTCCCAAATCTCGGCCTTTAATATCGACATAAATCCAGCCAATTAAACGGGCATTTTCGCTCTTCACCATTCCCGGGCCATCAACAATTTTAATATCTGCCACTTCACTTAATGGGATGTTAGCTCCTCCCGAAGTAATAACTGGCAACTGGGATAATTTTTCAATTGAGTCACGCACATGTTGCGGATAACGAATGTTAACCGGGTAACGCTCAAGGCCTTCGACAGTCTCTGTGACATTACTACCGCCAACAGCCTTGGAAATAATTTCCTGGATGTCCGCAATATTCAATCCTAAACGTGCAGCAGCCCGTCGGTTGATATCGATATCAATGTATCGCCCACCTGCAACCCGCTCAGAAAATACCGAGGCAGTGCCCGGCACCTCGCGCATAACTTGTTCAACTTTTCTGCCAATATCCTGTATTACGGTTAAATCTGGACCGCTAATTTTAATACCCAGCGGAGTTTTTACGCCGGTGGAAATCATATCGATACGTGTTTTAATTGGCATCACCCAAGCGTTAGTCAACCCTGGGAACTTCACCAGCTGATCAAGCTCTTTTTTTATTTTATCCATGGTCATACCCGGACGCCACTCAGACATGGGTTTAAGCTGTATGGTCGTTTCTATCATGGTTAATGGCGCCGGATCAGTGGCTGTTTCTGCACGCCCCACTTTACCAAACACTGTCTTCACTTCAGGCAGGGTACGTATCAATCGATCGGTAATTTGTAATATTTCACCAGCCTTACCGATAGAAACACCGGTGAACATGGTAGGCATATACAATAAGTCACCTTCATCTAACTCAGGCATAAACTCCGAACCAATACGAGAAAACGGATATGCGATACTGGCAATCAGCAAGACTCCTATAATCAAAGTATGTTTTGGATTCTTTAATACCCAATAAATGACTGGCTTATAAAGAGCGATTAGCACTCGGTTTACCGGATTCTTACTTTCGGGGGCAATTTTACCGCGAATAAAATAACCCATGAGTATAGGCATCAAGGTAATAGAAAGAAATGCGGCTGCAGCCATCGCATAGGTTTTAGTAAAAGCCAAAGGTGCAAACAGCTTTCCTTCCTGCGCCTCCAGTGTAAACACGGGTAAAAAACTTAACGTGATTATTAACAATGAAAAGAATAATGCTGGCCCAACCTCTGTGGCCGCACGCTGCATGACCACCCATCGATTCTTATCCGTTATTTTTTCTTTCTCCAGATGCTTATGCGCGTTTTCTATCATGACGATAGCGGCATCCACCATGGCGCCAACAGCAATAGCAATACCGCCCAATGACATAATATTGGCGTTAATACCCTGCCAATTCATAACAATAAAAGCAGTAACAATACCCAGCGGC
>JAUWVK010000024.1 GCA_030617485.1 Gammaproteobacteria bacterium | reverse complement strand
CTTCTATTGAATTCATCGCTATAGTTGTGGCACCAGTATCAATCAGAAAAGAAACCGGCAAACTATTGATACTGCCAACTGTTAAATACATTCCGCGAGCATCAGATGACACAATCACTGTAGAGCTTTTTCTTTGTTTATGCGGTGAGGAAACTGCGTGGTGATCCCCCATACGCAATCGCCGTTGTTTGCCATCAATATTCTCTTCAATACTATCAGAGTGGACTTTGATGACTTTTACCCCATCTTGTTTTTGTCCTGAAGAGAGCAGCCGTCGCTTTCCATCAATAGACAGCACAGCTTTACTACCCATTATTCCTTCAAGAAATACCTGACGTTGGCTCTTGTTTTCATCCGTGCCTACTGTTTCGGCGCCTATAGATACAGAACACATCAACAAAAAAACTGATACGATAATCAGTGACCCCGGGGAATATATTCTGGGCAACCCTCTTATTAATGTTGAAAATAAAAAAATCATGAAACCCATCCGTATTTTTCGTCATATAAGCTGTGAAGGCCCCGGTTACTTTTCCGAGGTTCTGGACCACTATAGCATCCCATTTGAACTGGTCTGTATCGACAAGGGAGAAATGCCACCTCCTCAAATCAATGATGTTAGCGGCCTGGTTTTCATGGGAGGACCCATGAGTGTTAATGATGATCTACCCTGGATAAAACAGGAGCTTGATCTCATTAAAAAAGCAGTGGATGCCGACTTACCAGTGCTAGGCCATTGTCTCGGCGGCCAACTTATTAGCAAAGCGCTAGGCAGCACCATTAGCGCCAACCCGGTAAAAGAAATTGGTTGGTTACCTGTACAAAAAATAGAAAATGAACAAAGTAAGGATTGGTTAAATAAGCTTCCTTCAGAAACCACCATGTTTCACTGGCATGGAGAAACATTCTCTATTCCTGATGGCGCAACAGCGATTCTCAAAAGTCATCATTGCGCACATCAAGGCTTTGTTATTGGCAAGACTCTTGCGCTGCAATGCCATGTGGAAATGACCACACCAATGGTCAAAGAATGGGCTACCTTGTACAAAGATGAACTCGCTCACTCAAGTGAAACTGTACAAAGTTATGAGGACATGGTTTCCGGGCTGGAAAACAAAGTGGCAAATCTGCAGAACGCAGCTGATGCGCTATACCAGCGTTGGCTAGAACCTTTTCGGGACTAAACACCTGCCGTATGCGGGCGAACCTTAATCAGAAACTAAAGCCTGGTAACGGGTCGTGCTGTATTAACAGTCTGGGTCGAAGCCTGAATGGCTACCGAACTTACCGCTGAGTAATCTCTGGCCTGAGCAGATGTTTGGGTAGATGCTTGTGTGGACATAGTCACCACAACACCTATCGCCACTACCACAAACAATACGGTCATCAGGTCAAGCTTAAATAATTTCATCTCATGCACCCCTTTGGCGCCGTTTCTATAAAATAACTGCTATCAACTATCCTCAACAATCCCTACTGTCCTGGACAATAAGCTATTCACTCTATTGATCGTCCACCGAGTAACACTTTAACGAGACGCACAACACACAGTTAATGTGAACTCCATCACACTTTTTAAAATGCACCCTTTAGGATTAAATCTTTAAGGAGCCTCTGATTTATTCTGGACGAAGTAGATTGTGATCTAAAATGTTCAGATTCAAGGCGTGAATCGCACGTAATAGCCAGCTATTGCGAAGGTTCACACCAACAGTAGGCGCTTTTAGGCGACGCAGAAGCTGGATATTTTAGGCACAAGATGCGAGTTCATGAATAGATCAGAGGCTCCTTAACCCCATCACCAGATCCATAACGTTTGTACCAGTAGGCCCTGTGCGAAGTAAATCACCACTTGCATCAAGAAAAGCCCCCGCATTGGCCTTAGCTAATGCTTTTTCTGCGTCTAACCCTGCTAAAGAGCCTCTTGTTAATGTTTCCCCATCGACTATTGCCCCCACATCGTCCGTAGGCCCATCACTGCCATCAGTTCCAGCTGCCAGAAGCCAGTAATTTTTGCAGCCATCCAGCACCGTAGCCGCCCCCAGAGCTAAATGTTGATTTCTTCCGCCTCGCCCGGGATTTTCTGGTAAACGAACCGTCGTTTCACCTCCCCAAATATGCAAGGCTGGACAGGAGTCACGTAATAATTGTGCCAGATTTTTTCCTGTGGTTAATGCATCCCCACAGATTATTTCCTTATGTAATATAACTTGGTAACCCAGAGCCTGTGCAGCAGTAGCAGCAGCTTGTTTCGCATCTCCAATAGTGGCAATAACGTGAGTATCGATTACATTAAAGCAGGCATCAGAGGCTAACGGTGCCTTTGCAGTATTTTGCAGTAGCTTATCAATCCATTTTTCTGATTTGGATAAGGGTTTCTGCAAACCAGAGTTTGGTGACAACAGTCCTGAACCAATAACATGAGGATCGTCACCAGGCACGTCAGATATCATCAAATTCAATACCTTCCTGCCACTCATGTATTTTGCCAGGCGTCCACTTTTAAGACATGAGGCATTTCCTCGCACATTATTCATTGACGCAATATCCAGGCCACTGCCCAATAACCATTCATTTAGCTTTTGTAAGTCAGCCAGACTAATGCCTTCAGGCAAAATCTCTACTAATGAAGATGCACCCCCTGAAATTAGAAAAACCAGTGTGCGTGATAACGGCTGCCGGTCGATAAAAAACAACAGTTCTTTACCTGCAAATAAACTATTTTCATTAGGAACAGGATGGCCAGCCTCTATACACCTAATGGTTTTTGCTACTCCATCATCAGCTACATTTTGCACATCTCCACAATGTCCAGCTTTGGTAATAATTAAACCAGCATCCAACTGCGCACCTAAAGTAATAACTGCCCCTCTCATCATACTGGCAGCCGCTTTACCTATTGCCACAACAGCAAATGACTCATCCAAAGCATATTGTTTCAATGATTCACGCACACAAGACTCGCCCTGCACTGATTCCAGTGCAGCATTGTATATTTCCAATAGATGTTTGCGCTTATTTTCCACGGTGTCTTTCTTGCTGAGGTTTATAGTGACCGGTATGCTAGTCTCTTCGATACAAACAAGACGTTTCTAGTATCTGTCAATAATATGATGATTCTGCTATGCAATGCGAACAATGTGGATTTGAAAACCCCAAAGGAATGAGGTTCTGTGGCCAATGTGCCACACCACTTAATCGTCTATGTCCTAATTGTGAGTCAAGCAACCCGGCTAACTTCGAATTTTGCGGACAATGTGCTCATTCCCTGCCGAGTGCGCAGTCAACTGTAAATGTGCATCCAGACACCGTTTCTCAGGATGTACCAGGACAGGAGGATGCGGAACGTCGCCAATTAACCGTACTATTTTGTGACATTGTTAATTCATCAGCTTTATCAGCAAACATAGATCCCGAAGACCTGCGTGACATTATGCGGGATTATCGTGCCACCTGCAGTGAAGTGGTTGCACGTTATGATGGCCATGTCGCCCAACATCTGGGAGATGGCATCCTGGTTTATTTTGGTTACCCACATGCGCACGAAGATGACGCCCGCCGAGCGGTACATACGGCACTAGAGATAATCGAACGTATCCAGCAGTTTTCCTTTCCGTTACAAAATAGTGACGATATTCAATTATCCGTTCGTACAGGTATACACACAGGCCTCGTTGTCATCGGTGAAATTGGTGGAGGTGATAAGCGCGCACTTGCTCTTGGCGAAACGCCCAATATCGCAGCCCGTATTCAAGATCATGCCAGCGCAAATACTTTGATCATTAGCGCCGCCACTCACAGGCTTATCGGGGAAGATTTTGATTGCGATTCACCTGGCAATTATTCGCTCAAAGGATTCACCCAAGACCTTGAACTATTCCAGGTTTTAAAAGTGCGTGACCAACATAACAGACTAACAGCAGCTCGGACATTAAGCCGCACAACTCTGGTGGGTCGCGGCCAGGAAAGCAGCCTTCTTCTTGAAAAACTGAAGCAGGCGCGGAAAAGTATAGGTCAGGTAGTTCTGCTGAGCGGTGAATCAGGTTTAGGAAAAACACGCATGGTGCAGATGGTTTGCGAAGGTATCCCTGAGGATCAATGCACCTTACTAGAATGTGCTGGCACCCCCTATTATCAGAACAGTTTCTTATACCCCGTCATCGAAATGGTAAGTCGCGCTATTGGGGTTGATAAAAATCTTTCTGACGCTGATAACCTTTCCCATATCGAGAAGACCGTTGCCACATTAGGAATGAATTCTGATGTGGCAGTACCTGCGCTAGCTGATTTGCTGTCAATACCGGTAATAAATAATAGTTTATCTGTTAGAGAATCCACCCCTCAACAGAAAAAAAGATTAATCATGGATATATTGGTAGAAACACTCCAGTCCATGGCAAGGCAACGCTTTGTATTACTGGTAGTTGAAGACCTTCAATGGCTAGACCCATCAACACTAGAACTCCTTACACACCTGGTTAACCGGCCAGGACTAACTAATATTTTCGCTCTGTTTACTTTTCGCAGTGAATTTCACCCCCAGTGGAAGACCAGGGCCAACCTGACAACCATCACCCTAAACCATCTTACACAACAACAATCAGGGACATTAATAAAACAACTTTGTAATCGAAAAACTCTGCCAATGGATGTTTTTTCTGAAATTATTAACAAAACTGATGGAATACCTTTTTACATAGAGGAATTCACACATGCGGCTCTTCGCTCAGAGCTGCTATTAGAAAAAGAAAGCCATTACGAACTCACAAAACCCATGAAGCAGCTTAGCATCCCATCCACTTTGCAAGATTCATTAATGTCGAGGCTGGACAGCCTCGGAAAAGACAAGGAACTAGCTCAGTTATGCTCTATCCTTGGCCGAGAATTTGATTACGATTTACTAGGCGCACTATCTACACATGACACAAAAAGCCTACGAAATAGCCTGAACCGACTTATCAACGCAGAGCTTTTTTTCCAGCGTGGCACTCCACCAAAAGCATCATACAGCTTTCGACACGCCTTGTTACGCGAAACCGCTTATCAATCACTACTGAAACGCAGTCGCCAGAAATATCATCAACAAGTCGCCAGATTACTGGAAGATCATTTCCCTAATATCGTAGATGACAACCCCGAACTAATGGCTCACCACTGTACAGAAGCAGGAAATGACATTGAATCGCTTAATTACTGGCTAGAAGCTGGTCGACGTGCAATTCAACGTTCCGCCAACTTAGAAGCCGCCACCCTTTTATCACGCGGCCTATCAATTATAAGTAAACTCCCTGATACCACTCACCTGCAAACATTTGAGTTAGAATTTCAAACTGCATTGGGACTTGCTGCCACCATGTGTAAAGGTTATGCCGCACCCGAAGTGGAAAAAGCATATGCCCGAGCAAAAAAACTATGCGATGAAATTGATGATGCTAAGGCCATATTCCCCGTTTTATGCGGACTCTGGGAATTTCATATAGTCAGAGCAGAGCATGATGCTGCTCTTAATCTAGCCACAGAACTAAGAAAAATAATCACCCATTCACAGACTCCCGAGGTTACATTAGAAGTAGAAAGAATTATGGGGACAACCCATTTTTGGCGTGGCCAACTAACCGATGCTCTGCATCATTTTGAGCTACAAAAACAATCTCCATCTAAGGGCTTCACACCAGGCAATAGCCAGGTATCACATAGCCAGGATTCAAGGGTAGCGACTCTTGCCAATGCAAGCTGCGTCCTATGGTTACTTGGCTACCCTGATCAGGCGCTAGAGAGAGCTCAACAAGCATTAGGCTTAGCCAAGCAATTGGCCCATCCATTCAGCCAGGCATACGCATTGCAATTTCTGGCTACTGTTCACCAACTACGTGGGGATAGACAATCTGTTAGCAAATATGCTGAAGCTCAAATCATTCTAAGCAATACCTACGGTTTTCCATTCTGGAAAGCAATTGGAACAATGATGCATGCATGGGCAAATACTGATGAGCACCCTCCTGAAACCGTTTGCGCCAATTTTCTAAAAGGCCTGAAAGAATATGAAATATCTGGCAGTAAATTAGCTCAGTCATATTTTTATTCCCTGCTTGCAATCTTACAATATGAGGCCGGATCGAATGACATAGCAATTAAAACAATTGACACCGCACTTAGCGAAACGGAAATCTCTGGAGAAAATTATTTTACCGCTGAACTTTTGCGCTTAAAAGGAAAATTGGTTTCAACAACACCGGATGATGAACACTCCATTACGGCTCAGTCATATTTTGACAAAGCTCTGGAGCATTCCTTACATCAGGAAGCCAAATCTCTCTCATTAAGAATCGTTATCGATATCATAAATCTACGGAACAATTTTGATGATACTCAACAAAAAATGAAGGCCGTATACTCAACGCTAAATTCCTGTTTAAAAGATATAAAGGAAGGCAGCAATACTGCTGACATAACTACCGCGCAAGAACTCATGGATAATTACAGGCCAAACTCTGAATCACCCATCTAAACAAGCATAAATCCTCTGAAAAGCCCTAAAATTCGTATTTCCTGAGTAAAGCCGACTTTACAAACTCCCTCAGCATCACCATGACAATATTATGGCACCTGCCCAAGTATGCCAAATAAGTAGCGGATTCCATTGAGTATTTTATTTAGTATGATTTTTTTATATTAAACAGTAATAAACAATCACTATTTCTACTATTGATCCATCATTGGCGCTACACATGTAGCCCGAAAAACAATTATTTTAAAGCAAAAGTACTTTTTGTCCGTTAAGTAGTTAGAACTTCTTACCTTTATCCACATAAATAAAAGTTGTTTCATACGCTAGTTAAATTGGTAAGAAAACTTTCACTCTTGAAAGAATGTGAAATTAACGAACAGGCGAAAGTACTATGAGTGTTCTAGCCATACGTATAACTATTATTTTTATGACATCACTACTACCATTTAGTAGTGGCATGGCCTCCATTAATCCACCCACTAACACGCAACTTTCTGATCAGACAAGTCCAAACAGCACTTTTCAAGAAACCTCTGATTTGGCCGAATCGTTATGGGCTAAACAGTCTGCGCACTTTGTATCACAATACGAATCCGGTAATTATTCAGTCGCAAAAAATACTGCTTTAAATATTTATAAGTTTTCTAATGGTTATTTTGGAGAAAATAATGTAAATACCGCAGATAGTCTCCTGAAACTCGGCATAGTTAACCAGTCACTGGACAATCTTCCTGATGCAAAAAATTATCTTATTAGGGCGCTATCTATCCTGGAAAAACAACTTAGCTCTGATCACCCAGATACTGCTATCGCATTAACCAACTTGGGGAATGTATATTTCGACCTTAATGATTATAAAAATTCTGAAATTTATCATAACAAATCTCTAAAAATCAGGATAAATGCCTTTGGCTCTGATGACTCTTCTGTTGCACAATCGAAATATAACCTGGCGGTTCTTTATGAGCGTGTTAAAAACTATAAAAAATCTGAGACTTTTTATCGTCAGGCCATAGGAACCTGGACACGGAACTTTGGCCCTCTGCACCCATACATTGGCAACACTTTAAGCAATCTGGCAAATATTTATGTTGCGCAGTCTAAGTTTCCCGAGGCCATTCGTGCCCAACAGCGCGCGGTGGCTTTCAAAAAATCTACTTTGGGTATAGAACATAAAGAAGTAGCTCAATCACTCATTGAGCTTGCAACCCTTTACGTAGACCAGGGGCAATATGATATTGCTGGCGGAACCTACAAAGAAGCATTGAATATTGCAGAGAATCTACTTAACCCTATTGATCCTCAACTAGCGTTACTAATGTATACACTAGCCAACGTGTATCATTTACAGGCAAGAATGGCGGAGCCTGGTGACAGCTTTGCAAGTAATGAAGCACTATCGGATATCATTGCTGCAGATAGCGAATTACAAACAACATTATTGATCAGGCAAGCCTTACCTTTGTATGAGCGTGCCGCGGAAATACTGGATACTGACCATGTATCAGAAAACCAGCCTGCCTTACAGGTTGTACTTTCAGAGCTTGCTATGTTGTACAAATCTATCGGTGAAGATGACAAGGCAACCGCTACTGAATCAAGAATTAGCCTAACCCGAAAATAATTTCCGCAGACAATGCCTGTTACATACTACGTTACAAGCTATACTGTCATTAGTCGATATAGCAATAAACACTAATTGTTGTGAAAATTTGTAGCGAAAAATATGGCTTCCGATCTCTCATTACACAAGCCTCTGTTTAGCTCTTTGCAGTTATCCAATCATTCCGGTCTGTCATCGGCAGAACCTTTATGGAATCATGTTCCTACATGCGACGATGAAGGCCAGCGATTAAGTGATTTCATGATGCTTATCCCAAGACTTCGAAAACAACCACAAGCTCATATCCAACACGTACTTCAACAAATTCATGAGGTTCTTGAGCTTTACCGCCACGCCGTAGTTTTTGCTGACCTGAATTTACGCCTGAATGTGTTATGGGTAAGCGTGAAACCAGTACCCGGTATCTGTCTTGAGCTACCGGCTGCGATTCTGGACCGCGTCCCTGAAGCAAGATTAGTCGCCCAACCTCCCAGGTACAGCTAGCTTATTAATGAGCGATGGAAACGAATCAAACAATCAAGAACTAATCAAAGACCATTGAGCCCTCGCTCAAGGTCAGCCTGAATATCAGCCACATCTTCCAGACCCACGGCAATCCGCACCAGCCCATCCGTAATGTTTGCTTCTAGTCGAGCCTGTGGGTCAACACGGCCATGCGTGGTCGTTGCCGGATGAGTAATGGTGGATTTGGTATCACCAAGATTTGCAGTAATGGAAATTAGCTGCGTATTATCGATGACTTTCCATGCTCCTTCCTGCCCACCCTTCACTTCAAAAGACAATACACCGCCAAACCCGCTTTGCTGTTTAGATGCCAACTCGTGTTGTGGATGTGATTTCAGTCCAGGGTAATTCACCCGAACAACAGAATCCTGCTCCTGTAACCATTCAGCCAGGATTTGAGCACGACTACTGTGTGCTTCCATCCTGAGACTCAGTGTTTCCAGCCCCTTCAGAAAAACCCAGGCATTGAATGGGCTCATGCTGGGCCCACCAGTGCGAACGACTCCGTAAATGTCCCCTCCCACCAGCTCCTCACTACCTACAACAGCACCGCCAATACACCGCCCCTGTCCATCAAGGTATTTCGTCGCCGAATGAATAACAATATCCGCACCAAGTGCCAACGGTTGTTGCAATGCAGGAGTACAAAAGCAGTTATCCACCACCAATAAACAATTATGTTCTCGAGCCAATAGTGCCAGGGCCTGAATGTCCGCAATTTCTGTCACTGGGTTTGAAGGCGTCTCCAGAAACAATAGTTTTGTTTCTGGTTTAATAGCATTTTCCCACGCTGCCAAATCAGTGAGGGGTACAAAAGTCGTATCAACACCAAAACGAGCCAGCGTATTATTGAACAAGACCACCGTAGTACCAAAAATAGCCTGCGATGACACAATATGATCACCTGTCTTTAACACTCCCAAACAAGTAGCCAAAATTGCAGCCATGCCCGAAGAAGTCGCTACGCAACGTTCGCCCCCCTCTAACGCAGCCAACCTTTTCTCAAAAGTTCGTACAGTGGGATTAGTGAATCGCGAGTAGATATTTCCCGGCTCATCGCCAGAAAATCGCGCTGCGGCATGAGCGGCACTGTCAAACACATAGCTGGATGTCGTAAATATCGGCTCACTATGCTCGCCTTCATTGGTTCTGTTGTTACCGGCACGCACAGCCAATGTATCAAATCCATAGTTTTTATTTTCTGTGTCTGACATAGCCAATCCCTCAATAAAACGTAACGTCTGTTTATCTCAATTTGTATTTTTTAAGTATCATTTTTAATGAAAATCAAACGGGCATAAAAAAACCCACTCAGCATTGGCTAAAGCAGGCTATTATCATCGTTCACCCTCTTTAGCTGTATTTCTATAGCGCCCGCAAGCTGTATCAAATCGGCGCCTTCATGCAATATAAGGTTGAAGATTAGTAAAGTAACCAGGTCTCGTCAAGTTTTCACCTTATCCATCTTCCATTTCACCTGTTATCAGGCTGTATTGTGCAATTCAATAACAGCATTATCCCCATCTTGCTGTTTACTTCTAGCATTATCATTACGTTTGATTTCAAGAAAATTCAGGTAATCCTGAGTAATGTCGCCTGTCACATATTCACCGTCAAACACCGACGTATCAAAACATTTAACATCCGCCTTATCGTAACGAACCGCATCAATGAGATCTTCTAAATCCTGATAGATCAGCCAGTCTGCACCAATGACTTTCGCAATTTGTTTATCATCACGATTGTGGCCAACAAGCTCTTTAACAGATGGCATATCAATACCATAAACATTTGGATGCCGTACAGGCGGTGCTGCTGATGCAAAATAAACCTTATTGGCTCCCGCCTCTCTTGCCATCTGGATAATCTGCTTGGATGTAGTCCCTCGCACAATAGAGTCATCAACCAACAATACGTTTTTACCTTTGAATTCTAGCTCTATCGCATTAAGCTTTTGACGCACAGATTTTTTACGCTGTGTTTGCCCAGGCATAATAAAGGTACGACCGATATACCGATTCTTGATAAACCCTTCCTGGTAAACCACCCCAAGCTTATAGGAAAGCTGTAATGCGGAGGTACGACTGGTATCGGGTATTGGAATAACCACATCGATATCATGATCGGGTAATTCCCGTAATATTTTATTAGCCAGACTTTCACCCATACGCAAACGTGCTTTATAAACAGAAATTCCATCTATAATCGAATCAGGCCGAGCAAAGTAGACGTGTTCAAAAATACAAGGCGACATTTTATGCTCTTTAGCGCACTGCTGGGTGTGCAGCTTTCCGTTAACATCAATGAAGACCGCCTCGCCTGGCGCTATATCACGAATCAACTCAAACCCAAGCGAATCAACAGCCACACTTTCAGAAGCTATTACATATTCGGTTCCACGTGATGTTTCGCGTTTGCCAAACACAACAGGACGAATACCATTTGGGTCACGAAAACCCACAATGCCATAACCTGTAATCATAGCGACTACTGCATAGGCACCATGGCAACGACGATGAACGCCTGCCACAGCCTCGAAAATATCAGCAGGATCGAGAGTAAGCTTGCCTTCGTTTTGCAGCTCATGTGCAAACACGTTAAGCAGGACTTCGGAATCTGAATCTGTATTGATATGACGGCGATCAGCTCGAAACAAATCGCGCTTAAGCTCAGCGGCATTAGTCAGGTTACCGTTATGAGCCAAAGTAATACCGAAAGGCGAATTCACATAAAATGGCTGCGCTTCGGCAGAACTAAAACAGCCTGCTGTTGGGTAGCGCACATGACCAATACCCATTGATCCTTGCAAGCCCAACATATGATGAGTGCGAAACACATCACGCACCAGACCATTAGCTTTGCGCAAAAACAAACGGCGCTGATCGCACGTCACTATGCCCGCAGCATCTTGCCCACGATGCTGAAGCACAGTTAACCCGTCATACAGGCTCTGGTTAACGTTCTCTGTTCCGACAATACCGATTATGCCGCACATCAGGGATACCTCATCAAAATTTACGTAAGATTAATTAGCCGCCAGCAATATCCATGTCCAACGTATATCGCAACCAAATAGCAAACTCATGAAACACTTCAATCAATACTGATTCCTGCCACCATGCATCCTGGGGCATGGCCGTAAATCCTGCCAATAGAACCAGTACCGAAACAATTATCGCACCACGCGCAATGCCAAATATCATCCCTATCATGCGATCAGTACCGGTAAGTCCGGTTTTCTTAATAAGCTGGCTAGCCAGTTTATTAATCAACGCCATTATCACCAGAGTCAACACAAACAGGATGGTGAATGCCACTGCAACCCGTAAGGAGGGAACCGAAATTCCTGATAAAAACGATTCCGCCAAATCTCCCGCAAATGTTAAAGCAAGCCAGAATGACGCCAACCAGCCTGCTAAAGAAAGAGCCTCACGAACAAAACCACGTATCAGACTAAACAATGCCGAAAGGACAATAATGCCCGTAATAACAATATCAACCCAAATCATTTCACATGCTTACTTTATTAATACACTGTATATGAATAAACAGAGCACCAATAATCGACTGGCGGACAAAAACATTACGGATAACTTTGCACCACACCCTTAAGCTTTACCTTTTTTACCAGTTGCTTCTGTAATTTGTCTGCCAGCACACGCGTCAACTCCGGACCAACACGTACTCTATAATTCATTCCCTGTTTACCTTTTACAGCTTCCACAAAACTAGAGTAGCCCATTTTCCGCAGCTTATCTCGTAATGCCTTTGCATTAGATGCACTGGTAAAACTTCCCACCTGAACAATCCACGCAGTTACCTGGCCAGGTTTAATGTTTAGTTTTTTGACGGGCGTGCTAACAACAGTTTTTTTACTGTTAACTTTAATATCAGAGGTACTGCTTCTTTTCTTTGATGACGTGCTGGGTTTTGGTTCAGCATCGCCCATCGGCACAATAACCGCGTCAGACATAGGCGGAGCCTTGGGTGCCGGTTTAGGGGGAGGAAAACGGTAATCAGGTTCAGGTGGAGCCTTGCGGATATTCATGGAATCGCCCATGCCTCCGCCAGGTAAGATCATGGGGATAAAAATAACAGCCAGAGAAACCAGCACTATCGCCCCAACCAGTCGTTGCTTCAGTTGGTCGTTCACAGTTTTTCCTGGAATATAATAAAAATATGTTTTTTCATTAGGTAATCATTAGAGTTCGCTGGTCGGTAACCATGATAACTATATAAATAAGCTGTAAAGCCATCCCGCTAAAACTACCCTGTAAAACAATCCTGTTAAAACTATCCGTAGCCAACAAGGTACTTATTATACTGCCTGAGACAAGACTTTCGCTACTGTATAAAACGACCCAAATACCACAACCCTGTCCTCTGGCCCTGATGCACTCAAAGCAGCCTGATACGCAGAGATTACATTATCAAAAACAAGGGAATCTTGCCCATCGAGTGCATCTCTAAGCTGTTGACTTCCCGCACCCCTGGGCACATCCAGTGGAGCCAGATGCCATTGATAAATCAGGCCAGAAAAACAGGCTATAACAGCTGAAATATCCTTATCTGCCAACATCGCCAGTACGGCCCTGGTTTTCCCCTGGCAAGGTAGTTGCCTCAGGTTATTTGCCAATGCGCTGGCACTATGTGGATTATGGGCAACATCCAGTATTTGCACTGGCTTTTCCCCGATTATTTGAAACCGCCCCGGCAGGCGGGCATTTTTGAGCCCCTGAACAATCTCATGTACATCTATCGGTTTAGGTATAAAGTGATGCTCATGGAGCTGCTCCACTACCGCCAGCACCCCGGCAGCATTGGTTATTTGAAAATCCCCAGCCAAAGACGGCATAGGTAAATTTAGCTCTTGTCCGGTATTCCCCCGCCAGTGCCAGCCTTTTTCAGGACTGTTGGCATCAGTAATAGCAGCATCAATAATAGTCGCTTCAAAATCTCTACCTTGAAGAAGCAATGGCGTAGCCAGTTTTTCCGCAACATCAATCAGTGCTGCTGGCGGATTTGAATCGGAACAAATCGCTGCTTGCCCGGGCCGTAATATGCCAGCCTTTTCTCTGGCGATGGTTTCACGATCGGCGCCAAGCCAGCTTTCGTGATCAATATCAATGGCCGTAATCAGTGCTACATCAGCATCCAGAACGTTTGCTGCGTCCAGACGCCCACCCAAACCTACTTCCAGTAGCGCGATCTGCACGCTGGCACGTTGAAAAATATCGATGGCCGCAAGAGTGCCAAACTCAAAATACGTTAACGAAATTTTTTGTGGGCTCAGGCCCCGAGCTTGATCAACCCGCTCAAAGGATTCACACAGAGTGTTGTCATCAACAGGAACACCATTTATCTGAATGCGCTCGTTATAGCGCAGCAAATGTGGAGAGGTATAAGTTCCGACACGATAACCTGCTGCCAGTAAAATCGACTGCAACATGGCCACACTGGATCCTTTGCCGTTGGTTCCGGCAACGGTAATCACCGTAAAATTAGGATTTGTCAGATCAAGA
>JAUWVK010000053.1 GCA_030617485.1 Gammaproteobacteria bacterium | reverse complement strand
CTTAACCATTTGCTCAGAAATGCTGTTGATCATGGGATTGAGGCAATGGAAGTACGTGCCGAAGGTAACAAGCCTCAACTGGCATCTGTGAGTTTATCTGCTACTCATGGTGCAGGGATGTTACGTATTACAGTGGAAGATGATGGCGGAGGAATCAATATTGATGGGCTCAGGAAGAAGCTTGTTGATAAGGGTTTGGTTGATAAACAAATGATCACAGCCCTTGGGGAACCGGAATTACTTGAATTCCTTTTTCTTCCAGATTTTTCTACTCGCGATGAAGTTACTGAAATTTCTGGTCGTGGTGTTGGCCTTGATGTGGTTCGAGATATGGTCCGTGAGCTTGGAGGCACGGTGGCGGTTGAAACGACGTTGGGTAAGGGCACAAAGTTTACTTTACAGTTACCGCTAACCTTGTCAGTCATATCTGCTCTCCTGGTGAATATAGCTGGTGAGCCTTATGCTTTTCCTTTAGTTAGGGTTGACCGTATATTACGGGTTCCCGCAAACGATATTGAAGTAATAGAAGGTCGGCAATATGTGCGCTATGGCCTCGATAATATTGGCCTTGTGTCATGCGCTCAAATCCTTGGCTTTGATGTGCCGAGTATTGAAAGTGAAGAACTAACAATTGTTGTTATTAGTGATCGATTAGATCGTTATGGGGTTGTTGTAGATCAGTTTATTGGTCAACGGCAACTTTCTGTGCAAGCACTTGATGCACGACTTGGTAAAGTGCCTGATGTTAGTTCCACCGCTTTAATGGAAGATGGTTCGCCGCTATTTGTTCTCGATATTGATGATCTGGTTCGTAGTATTGATCATATCGTTCGTGGTGGACGTTTAGGTAATGTTTATCAGGCCGCACAGGAAAAAATTCAATTAAATCGTAAACAGGTTCTTGTTGTTGATGACTCATTGACAATTCGTGAAGTCGAACGAGATTTACTTGAATCAAGAGGGTATCACGTTGATGTTGCTGTGGATGGTATGGATGGCTGGAATGCCGTTCGAACCTCGCATTATGATCTGGTGATAACCGATATTGACATGCCAAGAATGGATGGCATTGAGCTTGTTTATGCAATCAAACAGGACTTACACCTTAAATCAACACCAGTGATGATAGTCTCCTACAAGGACAGGCAGGAAGACCGACAACGTGGCCTGGAAGCAGGGGCTGACTATTACCTAACAAAGGGTAGTTTTCAGGACGAAACCTTAATAGAAGCCGTAATTGACCTGATTGGCGAGGTGAACGAATGAGAATCGCCATAGTTAACGATATGCCAATGGCTGTAGAAGGATTAAGACGCGCACTACTGGCAAGCGGCGAGAACCAGGTGGCCTGGACGGCATGGAATGGCTCCGAAGCAGTGAAACATTGTGCTGAGGACGTGCCAGATCTTATTTTGATGGATCTCATCATGCCAGAAATGAACGGAGTGGATGCAACAGAAAAAATAATGCAATCCACGCCCTGTCCGATATTAATAGTAACAGCCTCAGTGGGTATGAATTCTGGCCTGGTATTTGAAGCCATGGGCAAGGGTGCTATTGATGCGATTAGCACTCCTTTGTTTAGTGGGAGTGAAGAGTCGGGTGCCAGTGAAAGCTTGTTACGTAAAGTTTCAATGATAGAGGTTTTAACGCAACCAATTAAAAGTTCCCGTAAACCACGTAAACAAGCTCCACTGTTTGGTGCAAAGAAAGGGGAAAATCTCGTGGTTATTGGTTCATCGTCAGGAGGACCAGAAGCACTGGCAAAAATATTGAAAGGCCTTCCCAAAGATTTTCAGGCTGCTGTTGTAATCGTGCAACATGTTGATGCTCAGTTTTCTGAAGGTTTGGCGAAATGGCTGGACCAACAAACACCATTGACTGTGCGGCTTGCAAAAGACGGGGAGAAGCCCCAGAAAGGAGAAGTGTTGCTAGCCGGGACTGATGATCATCTGGTTATGAGTAAAGATGGAATACTTGGTTACACGCCTGAACCAAAAAATATGCCTTACCGGCCTTCGGTGGATGTGTTTTGGCATTCGCTTAGCGAGCATCAAACAGATAACGTGACGGCAGTACTGCTGACAGGAATGGGTAAAGATGGCGCCCAGGGTATGCTCGAATTAAAAGAGCAGGGTGTTCACACCATCGTTCAGGATGAAAAAAGCTGCGCGGTATTTGGCATGCCAAAAGCAGCTATTGACGTAGGTGCAGCAGTTGAAGTGATTGCAATAGAGGATATTCCTGAAGTGCTTCGTTCAAAATATAGATCTATGCTGATCAATCAGAGTGACGATATTTAAATTATGCAAAATAACAGCAGAATAAAATCAGTGAAAGAAAGTCAAGTTTCTGATTCAGATCAGAACAACGCTGTTGTTTTGTTGGTGGATGATCAGATGATGGTGGCAGAGGGAATCCGCCGCATGTTAGTAGAAGAGTCTGACATTGAGTTTCATTATTGTGGTGATCCAAAAAAAGCGGTTGAAATGGCGGAGAAAGTAAAGCCAACCATTATTTTGCAAGATCTTATTATGCCGGACATTGATGGTTATACACTGGTTGATCAATACAGAAGTAATGATGCAACAAAAAATATTCCGATCATTGTCCTGTCGACCAAAGAAGATCCTGAAGATAAAAGTCTCGCCTTTGAGAGGGGAGCAAACGATTATCTGGTTAAATTGCCCGATAAGATAGAATTAATCGCTCGAATCAGAGCACAGTCGAAAGGTTACTTGACGCAACTGCAACGTGACGCAGCATTTCTTGCGTTGCGTAAAATACAGGTCGAATTAGAACAAAGTAATGAAGAGCTACAAAAATTAAGCAGCCTTGATGGTTTGACTGGTATAGCGAATCGTCGCAGGCTTGATGAATTTCTTCAAAACGAATGTTTACGATCCGCTCGTGAGAATACTATCCTGTCATTTATCCTGATTGACATCGATTTTTTCAAGCCATACAACGATAATTACGGTCACCTTGCGGGAGATGGCTGTTTACGTAAAGTGGCTACCGCTTTGAGTGAAATTGTTAATCGCCCGGCTGATTTAGTGGCGCGATATGGTGGCGAGGAATTTGGCGTTATACTACCTAACACTGATGTTAAAGGTGCTTCAAAGCTTGCGGAGATATTGCGAAAAAAAATAAAAGCACTTGCTATACCGCACGAACATTCTGAAGCTGGAAAATGTGTGACAATCAGTATGGGGGTCGCCACTAAAGTGGCTTGTGAAAGTTCGTCGCCAATGGATATTATTGATATGGCTGATAGAGCCTTGTATGAGGCCAAGGATGCTGGTCGAGATCAATATAAAGTTGCTAAAGAATAATTCTCGGATTTTTGATGAGGTATTGGTAATGATATCTTAAGTAACATGCAATGATGCTCTAAAGCACTTAGTGTTTTCTCTACCTGGCCGTTATGACCTATTAAAATAACGTCTCTCTGTTTACATATATTTTTATTTGAAGAATGTCGTAGTCGATTCCACCATGATTTATGTTGAGTAGATAGGTGTCGCGCAGGTTGGTTATTTGCTTCATGTAAACTGGTAGCATTAATTATAGATGCTTCACCATCAATCAGCATGTACATTTGGCTATAGAGGTCATTGTTGGATATATGGATATAACAACCCGGTTCTAATGTGATCAGGTCTGCGCAAAAACCCTGAGAATTAAATAAATTGTATAAAGCTGAACCATTTTCTGGTGCTTCATTTTCAGCTGTGGTGAGTCTTTCACGATATGATGGGTCAGCAAGTAGAGTGTCATGTAAGAGACGTAAATTTTCTTTGGCAATAAGTGTGGAGTTTGCTCCTGACCTTCCAGCATACCGATTTAGTATGTCCATGCCATCCTGAAACGCACTCCAAACAGTGTTTGTTGTATAAAGGGGGGCAGGTCTATTTAGGGCACACAGCCTGAAGGCCTGTGAGGTCCCTGATTTATGGTCGAACTGTATTGCTGCTGATGAGCCCATAACGTGTGCTCCCATGGCTTTTCTGCCGTTAATTGCTTTTTTAGGAGCCTGTGAAACGATATCGGGGTTAATCTGTGAGGTGAGAAACAGGCAGTGAGATTATGACGTCCTTGTCCAAGCTCCTTGTTAGTGCATCTAGTGCATCAGGTTTTTCTCATCTCTTCTGAAATATAGAATAGCTCAAAATTATTTATTCAGTAGGAAGTATTCCGCATCTATAATGTGCAATATTCCCATTACGGTTATTGCTGGATAATGGGGCTATCCTCATGCCGAGAACATAAAATAGTTCATAATGACAAGATAGCAAGGAAACATACTTATTTAGTCAGGTAAGACAGGCTTTTACCCCTGGTTTTCAGGCCTGAGAGTAAACAGGAGAGATTGACGATGGTACTGGACAAAATTTCACTATTTTCTGAATTATCGGCATCTGATTTGGAAGCCGTCACGAAGCTCGCTGTGACACGTAATTTCTCCAAAAACACGATAATTTTGAGCGAAGGAGATCAATCCGATTCTCTGTACGTTATTTTGTCTGGAAAGGTGAAAGTATATTTGTCTGATGATGAAGGAAAAGAAGTTACCCTGAATGTGCAAGGTGAAGATGAGTATTTTGGAGAATTGGCGTTATTGGATAGTGCGCCACGCTCTGCATCGGTGGTGACGCTTGAAAAGACTCAGCTGGCGGTAATATCCAAATCGGCATTTGAGCAATGTATGGAAAAGAACCCGACTATTTCTCTGAAAGTTAGCCGGGGTCTGGCTCGCAGGTTGCGGGAATTGAGTGAAAATGTCCGCAGTCTAGCTCTTATGGATGTGTATGGACGCGTAGCGCACACATTGCTGGATATGTCTGAGGAGCATGATGGTAAGAGAGTTATTCGACAAAAACTGACTCAACGTGAAATTGCCAGCATGGTCGGGGCATCCAGAGAAATGGTGAGTCGAATTCTGCGTGATCTTACAATCGGCGGTTATATCACTATCGAGAAAAAAATTATTACTATAAATGAACGTTTGCCGGCAGCCTGGTAAATAATGCCGATCTTGTTTGTGTTGCTGGTTTTGATGCCCGCTATCGTGATGTCAGGCCAACACGAAGATTCCGATGGTGATAGCCTGACAGATCTTGACGAGGCTCGAATTCATCGAACCGATCCACAGCTCTCGGATACTGACCTTGATGGCTTAGCTGATGGTCTCGAGGTGAATCAATATTGGACGCTTCCTCTTATAGCCGATACCGATGGCGATGGTTTTCTGGATGGTATTGAAGTACGTCTGGGTTCTGATCCCACCGAGGCAGATAGCCAGCCTGATCCCAAAAACCCCAGGTCAGGTGATCTAGACGGTGATGGTATTTCTAATAACGACGAACTGGAGTTAGGCTCTAATCCACAGCACGCAGATAGTGATTTTGATGGCCTGGATGATGGAGCTGAAATTCAAACCTATTTTACTAACCCGATGCTGATGGATTCGGATGGTGATGGAATATGGGATGGGGATGAGGTAAAGGCAGGTACCGACCCGGGAGATGCGGAAAATCCAGCACAAAGGCCTTCTGAGTGACAGGGGAAGGGTTGGATTAACGAACCTTTTTGCCACATAATTAGATATAGACTATTGTTTCATAAGGTAAAGATTTCCTTAATCGTGTTCCTATTATTGGGTAGATCTATCGTTGTTTTACTGATCCCGATAGTTGGCTTCTGCAAAAAACTGCGTCAATGTGTTAGTGTACGCGGCTATTGATGTGCCTAAGCGGTAGATATAGGCTCATTGGTTATCAGAAATGAAGATTAATAAATGTGCGTACGCTCGCGAGCAGAAAAGTGCGGGTACATACATTGGATAATAGAAAGTCATAACAAAAATCAAAATTTGACTTTAAATATGCTTGGGAGAAGTGGTCACAATGGGATCAATCCAGAAAGAAAATGCGTCTGAAAATTCATCCAGACCAAATCAATTTTCACGTGAAGAGTTATTAACATGCTCAAGCGGTGAAATGTATGGGGCTGGTAATGCGCAATTGCCCTCACCACCTATGCTTATGTGTGATCGTATAACACGCATATCCGAAACAGGTGGGGCCTACGGTAAAGGTGAAATTATTGCTGAACTGGATATAACACCAGACTTGTGGTTTTTTGAGTGCCATTTTCCAGGAGATCCCGTTATGCCGGGTTGTCTGGGTATTGATGCAATGTGGCAGCTAGTCGGATTTTATCTAGGCTGGATGGGTGGTCCGGGTCGAGGCCGAGCACTGGGAGCTGGTGAGGTGAAATTTTTTGGCCAGGTTACGCCAAAAAATAAAAAAGTTATTTATCGTATCGATATGAAACGCGTCATTCTTCGCAAGTTGGTTATGGGTATTGCCGATGCGGTAATGGAAGTTGATGGAAGGGAAATCTATAGTGCCAAAGACTTGCGGGTTGGCTTGTTCACTTCGACTGAAGATTTCTGAGGGTTTTTAACGTGAGACGTGTTGTTATCACCGGTTTAGGTATTGTTTCCAGCATTGGAAATAATAAACAGGAAGTTACCGATTCATTAAAGGAAGGGCGTTCAGGTATCAGCTTTAGCCAGGAGTATGCTGATCTTGGATTTCGCAGCCATGTTCATGGCGATATAAATATTGATACTGCTGCATTAATTGATCGCAAGATAAAGCGTTTTATGGGCGATGCAGCCGCGTTTAATTACATTGCCATGCAACAGGCTATAGATGATTCTGGTTTAAACGAGGAGCAGATATCCAATCCACGTTCAGGACTGGTTGTGGGTTCTGGCGGCGCCTCCCATGCCAGTACAGTTGCTGCAGCAGATATTTTGCGCTCCAAAGGTATTCGCCGTGTGGGTCCGTATATGGTGCCAAAAACCATGGGCAGCACTACCTCTGCCAATTTGGCAACTGCTTTCAAGATCAAGGGTGTCAATTACTCCATCAGTTCTGCCTGTTCCACTAGCGCACACTGTATAGGTAATGGCATGGAGCTTATCCAGATGGGTAAGCAAGACATTGTTTTTGCCGGTGGTGGAGAGGAAGTGGGATGGGAAAGCTCCGTAATGTTCGATGCTATGGGAGCACTTTCATCGAAATATAATGAGACACCCGATAAAGCTTCACGTGCCTACGATGCCGACCGTGATGGTTTTGTTATTTCTGGCGGTGGAGGTCTACTGGTACTGGAAGAGTTGGAACATGCACAAAAACGCGGCGCAAAAATTTATGCTGAGCTGGTAGGTTATGGTGCTACATCTGATGGCTATGACATGGTGCAACCATCTGGTGAAGGCGCAGTGCGCTGTATGCAGCAGGCCATGGCGACGGTAGATGGCGACATCGATTACATCAATGCGCATGGTACCAGTACGCCAGTAGGTGATACCAAAGAGCTTGGCGCTATTCGTGAAGTATTTGGTGATAATGCACCAAAGATTGGATCAACCAAATCTCTGACAGGACATGCGCTTGGTGGCGCTGGAGTTAACGAAGCTATTTATTCCTTGCTGATGATGGAAGGTGATTTTGTTGCTGAGTCCGTCAATATCGAAGAGCTGGATCCTGAAGCAGAAGGATTACCTATTGTGCGTAAGCGAATTGATAACGCAAAACTGAATACTGTTATGTCTAATAGTTTTGGGTTTGGTGGTACGAATGCTTGTCTTGTATTCCAACGTTTTACTAGCTAACTGCAAAATAAATATCTAACGTAGCGTTTTAATTACTGCGCGTACTAGCCGTATCAAAGGAGATCGTTTTGGAAAAAGACCCATCCATCAGTATGTCCACAAGCAAAGGGAGAAGAACTCTTGATTCCCTGGATGGTTTTTCTACCAGTATCGGTTCAGACAATAATTTTAAAGGCAGTCTTTCTGGTACAGGGCATAGCATAATCCTTGGCAGTGTAGAGGGTGACTGCGATCTGAATGGTACATTAGTTATTGGTGAAGGTGGTGTCTGGACGGGAAATATTACCGCGGATAACATTGTTATTGCAGGAGAGGTTACGGGTGACGTTGTGGCTAAAAATAAGATGGATATTGTTTCCACGGCCAGAATCAAAGGGAGCCTTACTAGCCAATTTATAGCCATTGCTGAGGGCGCTGTCCATGATGGTGAGATTCATATGGCAAAGGTAAAACGTTATACCGATCAGCGTGATTCAGATTAAGTTGCTTTAATCCTATTTCTTAAATTACGCAAAAATGCTTAGCAATAAACGTTTATTACTTCTAAAAGACATACTTCAACAACCCGCCGCTCCATTTCGTGAAATCCACGTAGCTCAGTGTGTGAGTAAACATTTGCAGCAGGCAAATGTCCCCCATTTTCATGATCCGATTGGCAACCTTGTTATTGGCGTAGATTCTAAAGCCGACTATCACCGACTCTTAAAGAAAAAAAACAAAGAACCCGTTCGTGTTTTTATCGCTCACATGGATCACCCTGGATTTCATGGTGTTCGCTGGTTAAATAAAAATTCCCTGGCTATTAAATGGTATGGCGGCTCTCCATTAAAACATCTTACTGGCGCAAAAGTCTGGCTGGCTGATAACAGTGGCCTTGTGGCAGAGGGGGCGTTATCGAACGTCAGCTTGCTGAAATCTAAAATGGCCATTGATACCGCAGTTGTACGTTTTAAAAAAGTGAACGACAGTCTTCGGGATACCAGGGCCAGCACTTTGTTTGGTAGTTTTTCATTCCGCTCGCACAGCTGGCTTAGTGGCAAAAAATTATACACCCGAGCGGCTGACGATCTTGTCGGTGTGTTTTGTATTGTTTCTACGGCTATTGATCTCTTCCGTCAACAGCGCAAAAACAATTCGTTTATAGGGTTGCTAACGCGTGCCGAGGAAGTTGGTTTTGTCGGTGCAGTAAAACATCTCAACCTTGGCTGGTTACAGTCTGCTAAAAGACCTGTTGTTTGTGTCAGTCTGGAAGCATCCCGTCATTTGTCAGGTGCGCGTATTGGCAAAGGGCCTGTAGTTCGACTTGGAGATCGCCGAACTCCGTTTGATAGTGGGGCGCTTCAGGTGTTATCTGAATTGGCATTAAAAACATTGCCAGACCGACACCAGCGTCGACTGATGGACGGAGGGGCCTGTGAGGCAACGGCAACAACCGCCTGGGGGTTGCCGACGGTTGGTATAACCTTACCGCTGGGGAATTACCATAATCAGGGGCTGGATGGGGGAATGGATTGCCCAAAACCATTGGGTCCCGCACCAGAATTTGTTCATCTGGATGATGTCAGCGACGAATTAAAGCTATGCAAAGCCTTAATGAAAAATGGCCTGGAATGGTCCGACCCATGGTCTCCATTGAGGCATCGTTTAAATAAATTATCGAATAAATACAATAAGTTATTAAAATAACTCCGATTCTGCCCCCTGTTCAGTTTGTGTTCAGCTACGCCTGCTAATGTATAACCCATCGGTAAGTTTTATTTAGATGGAGGTGCATTATGAAGTCTGTGATTTTTACTCTTGGAGCTGCTGCATTACTGGTATCTGGTAGCGCGATGGCGGATTTGGAACTGGCGAAAAAGAGCGGTTGTCTGGCTTGCCACAGTGTTGATAAAAAAATTGTTGGTCCAGCCTGGGCTGATGTTGGTAAAAAATACAAAGGTGATGCCGGTGCAAAGGC
>JAUWVK010000003.1 GCA_030617485.1 Gammaproteobacteria bacterium | reverse complement strand
CTACCTGTAATAATCCACCACCATCCACCCGTGCAATTGATCCACCCCCGGCACCGATGGTATGAAGATCCACCATGGGAACACCCACCGGGTAGGGGCCAATGTGGCCTTCTGTAGTTAACTGAAGCTCGATCTTTTTGCCAGATAAATCCCCATCAACAAGTGAAACATCTGTAGAAGTTCCACCCATATCGAAACCAAGCAAACGAACTTCATTTGCAAGCTGGCCAACGTGCATAACCCCAGCCATTCCACCGGCGGGTCCGGATAACAACAGATGCACCGCTTGTTCACCCGCCTGTTCAGCTTCAATAATACCGCCAGCACTTTGCATCACCGATATTTTTGCCTGCGGTAACGCTTTACACAGCCGTTGCAAATAACTTTTCACTATCGGGCCTACTGATGCGTTTAACCAGGTGGTAATACCACGCTCATACTCACGATACTCTGGTAATACAGCAGAGGAACGTGAAACAAAAATCCCTTTGGGTACAATTTCTTCAATACGTTTCTCATATTGGTCATCAAGCCAGGAAAACAACAGGTTGATGGCGACCGCTTGTGGTGCTAGCTTTTCCAGGGCGGACTTTAGAACTACAAGCTCATCATCTGACAAAGCTTCAAGCACTTCACCACCAGAGGTTAAACGACCACCCGTCTCCAAACACAATTCACGCGGCACAGGGGGCTGAATAAGTTGAGGATTAAGATTGTAGAGTTCTCGCCGGGCCTGACGTCCGATGCTTAACAAATCACGTAAGCCATAATTGGTGATGTACGCGGTACGAACACCTTTATTTTCCAACACTGCATTGGTTGCCACAGTGGAACCATGCACCACCACAAGCTTTTCGTGCTCACCTGCTTCTGGCTCATTCAGACCCAGTTCTGCTATACCTTGCAAAATAGCCTGTTCAGGGGCTTTAGGTGTAGAAAGAACTTTATGGACTTTGAGTACAGGCGCCTGTCCATCGGACACGGTTAACAAAACAAAATCCGTAAAGGTACCGCCAGTATCAACCCCGAGCAGAGGCATCGTTAACTCGCAGATCTGACGCAATTACGTCCTGCTGCTTTAGCCTCATAAAGCGCTTTGTCAGCGCGACTCACCAGATCATCTGCCTCATCGCCTGGATGCACAACAGCCACGCCAACACTAATCGTTGTATCGACTTTAACGTCGTGCAAACTTACCGGTCCGGTAGAAATGTGTTCACGCATACGTTCGGCTACAGACAATGCCGTAGATAAGGGTGTGTTTTTCAGAACGATGAGAAATTCTTCCCCGCCATAACGCCCCAGGCTATCTATATCTCGCACTGCTGTTCCAAGGCGACGTGATACTTCCATCAATACTTTATCGCCCACCGGGTGGCCATGAGTGTCATTAATATCTTTAAAATGATCAAGATCCGCCATCATGACCGACGTCGGGTTCCCAGCCAGATCATCTTCTTTTAAAACCTGGCGCAGGGTCATCAAAATATATTCGTGATTATAGAGGCCTGTTAAAGCATCAGTGCTGGCTTCAATGCGTAACTGATTTTCCTGGATTTGGGCTCGGTCCAAAGACTCTTCCAGTGTACGCACCTGAGCAACGTGATAGGTTTCGATGGCCAACGACATATCCAGCGCCGTTATTTTCTGAACAAACGCGCGAAGTTGTTCGCCCAGAGAGCTATCACAATTTTTGGGGATATTATCTAAAATTAGCTGAGTTAGCAGCCGATAGGCGCACTGATACAGGCTCAGGCTCAAACCAATCCAGGCATGAGCCTGGCCGACACGTAACCTGGATTCAAAATACTCTGGGCTGCCAAAATTAATGCCTAAATTTTCCAGATAATTTTTCTGGGTTTCTTTTAAACGCTTAACGGTAACTTTATCAGCAAGAAATGGTCTAGTTTCGTCGATACTATCCAGGTAGTCATAAAACCCATCGATAATACTTTGTGAATTTGGTGCAATCACAATTTCCTGTAATTGCCATGCTACCACCTGGTCACTGAAATCAAGTTCCAGCCATTTCAGGCGTGCCTCAATACTGGCGCTATTAAAACCAAATTTTACGCAGTAAGGATATTCCACTTTTTTATTTACATCCTGTGGTTTATATCTAGCTTCTTATAGTGTTAAAGGCCGCGGTTTATAAAACACCAACAACCAGTTTGAACTTAACCCGTGGGAATATATCATACGAATTAACTCAAGATGTAGGCAACTCCCTGATAAGCATTCATAATGGGCACCAATGTCTGATCAAACACTTATCAAAGTCGAACAATTGACGCGCTTTTATGGTCCACATCGTGCTGTGGATGATCTCAGCTTTGAGGTTCGCCGTGGTGAAGTGCTGGGTTTTCTTGGACCTAACGGTGCAGGCAAATCCACCACCATGCGCATGATTACCGGTAATCTGGCCCCCCATCATGGCCGTATTACCATTAATGGCATCGATATACTGGATCAGCCCAAAGCCGCCAAAGCTGAAATTGGCTATTTACCTGAGCAACCGCCACTATATCGTGAGCTGACCGTTGATGAATATTTACGCTTTTGTGCACGCCTGAATCGAATCTCTCGCAATAAACAATCGCGTGCGGTCGATTCTGTTAAGGATCGGTGTGGTTTAGGTGACGTCGGCGGACGCCTGATTGGTAATTTGTCAAAGGGTTATCAGCAACGTGTGGGCATAGCTCAGGCCATTATTCACTCACCTGCAGTTGTCGTACTGGATGAACCTACCGTTGGTCTGGATCCTATTCAAATTCGACAAATACGAAGCTTAATCCGGGAGCTGGGCGGCGAACACAGCGTAATTTTATCTACGCATATACTGCCGGAAGTACAGGCGACCTGTGATCACGTTCAAATCATCCATCAGGGAAAATTGGTACTCAATGACAGTATTGAAGGTCTGGCGCAACACATGCAAACCTCCAGCCTTATCGTTCGCTTAGCAAATACACCCAGCCAGGATTCCATACTCTCTATTAATGGTGTCAGTGCAGTAGACGAACTCGAAAATGATTGCTTACGCATTCATCACGATCCCGAAACCAATCCTGCCGCTGCTATTGCACAAACTGCGGTAGCGCAAGGATGGCAACTACTGGAACTCACGCCGGAAAAACGCTCACTGGAAGAAATTTTTGTCGATATCACCACCTCCGAAGCTGATGTTAATGATAAAAACGGAACAGCTGCAGCATGAGAACATTAGACTAATGATCTGGACAATCGCAGGACGTGAATTACGTTCACTGTTTCTCTCACCACTAGCGTGGGTCATTCTTGCTGTCGTGCAAGGTTTGTGCGCCTATTTTTTCCTGTTGTATGTCGATTTATTCATGCAGCTGCAGCCAAGATTAGCCGCGCTGCCCAATGGCCCCGGCACCACTGATATTATTGTTGCACCTTTATACAGTACAGCAGCAACAATACTCCTACTTATTGTACCTCTGATAACCATGCGCCTGGTGAGCGAAGAACGACGCAGCCAAACCCTGAGTCTATTAATTAGTGCGCCAGTATCAATGACTGAAATTATCCTGGGTAAATTTGTTGGCGTCTTCAGTTTTGTACTTATTATGTTGCTATTGATTGCACTCATGCCATTAAGTCTTCTCGTTGGCGGCACTCTGGATATTGGTGTCTGGCTTTCGGGGTTATTAGGACTAACATTATTACTGGCTACTTTTTGCAGTGTTGGTTTATTTGTATCCACCCTAACCGCTCAACCAACCCTGGCCGCAATAGGCAGCTTTGGCATTTTATTATTATTATGGATATTAAACCTGGCAGGAACTACTAGTAGCGATAGCGGACTATTTTCTTACCTGTCCTTACTCGGCCACTACCAACCCTTATTACAAGGTAGTTTCAGCAGTACAGACATAATCTACTACCTGTTAATAACAGGGCTATGTCTTATTTTAAGCGTGCATCGTCTTGATGCTGATCGACTTCAACACTAATAAAATAATAACAAACTAATAATTTCGGCCTTTAAATAAATGCTGGTTACTCATAAAACACGTCGTCAACTTCGAATCCAAAATACCATTTTTCTGGTATTGCTGTTATCAGTTACCAGTGTACTGGCCTGGCTAAGCGCACGTTACAGTTTTGAAGCTGACTGGACCGCAACAGGAAGTAATACACTTTCTAAAGCTAGCACAGTTTTACTAGGCCGGTTAAAAGACCCGGTTTTCATAACCAGTTACGCCACGGAAGATGACAATATTCGTCGTTCCGTTACCTCTATCATTAAGCGCTATCAACGCCACAAGCCGGATTTAACCCTGAATTTTATTAACCCTGATCTTGTTCCTGACGAAATTCGAACTCTGGGCATCACACTCAATGGCGAGCTACTGATTAAGTATCAGGGTCGGCAGGAAACCCTTAAAAATATTTCTGAACAAAACATCACCAATGTCTTACAGCGTCTCGCGCGTAGTGGCGAACGCTGGCTGACATTCCTGGATGGCCATGGAGAACGCAAAGCCCAGGGAACCGCCAATCATGATTTAGGCAACTGGGTTCAGCACCTTGAAACCAAAGGGTTCAAAACACAGACACACACCCTGGCTCAAAATCCCCAACTACCGGATAACTCGAGCGTTTTAATTCTTGCGGGCCCACAGGTAAATTTCCTGCCCGGTGAAGTAAAACTCATCAAACAATATGTCACTGATGGGGGCAACCTGCTTTGGCTGTCTGACCCGGGTGACCTACATGGACTGATGCCACTAGCCAGGACTTTAGGCATTAGTTTTGAAACAGGCACCATTGTTGATCCCACCACACAAATGTTAGGGCTAAACGATCCTCGCTTCGCACTGGTGGCCGAATATCCAAACCATGAAATCACTAAAAATATTGAAGCTCTGACACTTTATCCACAAGCCGTTGGTCTTAAGCTGATACCACCACCAGGATGGACAAGTCACAACCTGCTTCGTACAGAATCACGCAGCTGGTCTGAAACCGGCAAAATTGCTGGCTCTATTCAATTTAACAAGGGTAGTGATGTGCTCGGGCCATTCACACTCGGAGTCGCGTTAACACGCAAAATTCCTTCGATAGACATTCAAGCTGTATCTGATCAATCCTCAAATCCGCCAATTGATAATGATACAACTACGCAGCGTATTGTGATTATTGGTGATGGCGATTTTCTTTCTAACGCCTATCTCGGTAATGGCGGCAATCTTAAGATAGGCATCAATATTATTAACTGGTTAGCGCATGATGATAATTTCATCGACATCCCGGTGAAAATGGCTATTGATAAAAATCTACAACTATCCCCCATAGCACAGGGAGTCATTGGCTTCGGATTCCTGTTTATCATTCCGTTAAGTTTCGCTGGTGCGGGGCTGTTTGTTTGGTGGTCTCGGCGGAAAAGTTAACATTCGCAGCAACAATAATCTTATTCCATGAATCAACGCAATTTACTTAACCTTGGAATGGCGCTAGCTTTAGCTGGGCTTATAGCAGTATTGGCCTATGAGCCAGACAAGGAAACACCCACCGAAAAAACTCTCCTCACACAACTCACACCAGAGAACATACACAAATTAAATATTGAGACAACTCGATATGGCCAGATAATTCTTTCTAAAACAGCTAACCAATGGCAAATGAGCAAGCCATTCAATAATCAGGCAAATACTCTGCGCATCAATAAATTACTGGCTCTCGCCAAGGCTAGAAGTCATACCCAATATTCAACAACTAATATCAACCTGGAAGAACTTAAACTTTCCGATCCAGATCTCACAATCAATTTAGATGGCACTAAACTAATATTCGGCACCACCGATGCCATCAAAGGTTATCGGTATATCCAGATAGGAAATACCGTACATCTTATTACTGATCGTTATAGTCATTTGATTCGAGGCCAGGCTACTAATTTACTTAGTCCAGCATTGCTACCCAAAAATATGATAATAACCAGGTTAGTTTTACCTATCCTGACGATGCAGAAAAGCGCTACGGGCTGGAAAACCACTCCGGATAATAATTTTTCAAGTGCAGATCAACTTCAACAGTTGCTGGATGAATGGCGCTTTGCTCGCGCACTGCGTGTCAGTAAAACGGCAATGAATAACGGGAGCAATACTACTGACAATAAAATAATGGCCATCGAAGTTTATGGTGCTGAAAATGGGCCAATTATATTTAACCTAAGCCGTACAAAAGACGAAATTGTCTTACGGCGCGAAGATATTGGCTTACGCTATCATTTTTCACTCGAAACAGGTGAGCGATTACTCAAACCACCATCTTCCAAACCCGACTTAATAAATCCTGATTAACCATGCCGGAATTACCTGAAGTTGAAACCACCTGTCGTGGCATAACACCTCATATAATGGGGCAGAAGGTAAAAACAGTCATCGTACGCCAAGCTAAATTACGCTGGCCAATACCTCCAAGATTAAAACAGGAATTGCCTGGCCAAAAAATTCTCAATGTGAATCGACGAGGAAAATATCTGTTACTTAACACTACAAAGGGCACCGTCATCATTCACCTGGGGATGTCGGGTAGCTTAAAACTAATAAAAGACGATCAACCCCCTCGCAAACACGATCATTTTGACATTGTTTTCGATAATAACCAGACTTTACGACTTCATGACCCGCGCCGATTCGGCGCAGTTTTGTGGACTAAACGATCACCTCTAAATCATCCTTTGCTTTGCTCTCTAGGGCCGGAACCATTAGAAGATGATTTTTGTACCAACTACATTTTCCAGCTCTCACGCAAACGTCGGGTAGCAATTAAATCATTCATTATGAATAGCAAAAATGTGGTTGGGGTCGGTAATATTTATGCCAGTGAGGCTTTGTTTCGATCAGGCATCCGTCCAACAATAGCTGCCGGAAAAATCAGCAGGCCACGCTATCAGCGACTAGTGAATGCAATTAAAGAAGTATTACACGACGCTATCACCGAAGGTGGCACTACTTTACGTGATTTTACCAATGGGGAAGGAAAACCGGGATATTTCAAACAGAAACTACTTGTTTACGGCCGCGCAGGCAAACCCTGCACAATATGCAGTAAAGTCATAAAACACTCACAACAAAATCAGCGTGCTACATACTTTTGCTCACACTGCCAACGCTAACTAGCTAACCATCTAAAAAAAACGAAAAACTTAGTTAGGCAGAACCTTAGTTGCTGACCAACCTTTTTGACCCTGTTCCATTTCAAAGCTAACTGACTGGCCTTCTGCAAGTGACTTGAATCCAGTACCTTCGATGTTGCTATGGTGGACAAATACATCTTCACCATTCTCCTCAGCAACAATGAATCCGAATCCCTTTGCATCGTTAAACCATTTTACTGTACCTGTTGTCATCCCTACATCCTCTTCTAATTATATTTTCATATCCGTGATGAGTCTGTTGCAGCAGAATACTTTAGTGAGGAAAACCAGCAAGAACCTCTACATCTACCCATGCCACTCTACTGCGACCGCGTAAGTATAGACCTAAGAATAAAATTTTGCCAAGCCCCTCAAATAACGGGGCCAAACAAAAAATGCTAGTTATCAAGGTGAAAACAGGGGGCATTACGTTCTACAAACAACTGATGTAACATTTGAATGCTCAACACAAGAAATAAGACCCATTCTCGCTTCATTACATAATAATACTGATCCAGGTTTTCTGGCTGACCGTAAGCATTTACCTCTTTCATATACCGTTGCACACAATCTGGTCTGAAAAATCCTGTTCTTTGAAGTGCATCGGTGGATAAATAAGGCATCAATGCTTGCTGACGCTCTACTGTAAAGAACCATTCACGAATGGGCGTATAAAAGGCACGTTTTTTGAAGTTGCCTGGATGTTCCGGCATATGCGGCATCATCAACTTTCTCAATATATATTTCTCATCCATACCATTCAGCTTGAGCCCCGGGGGAATCTTTGCACAGAGTTCAACCAGGGGATGATCCATAAAGGGCACCCGCGCCTCAACGCTATGGGCCATCGATAATCGATCACTTTTCCATAAGATCCAGCCGGGTAGGCGAGTTTTGGTTTCAATATATAAAGACTGATTAAGGGGATGCAGCCCCTTAATATGACTGCGGTACTGAGCAACGGAAGCATCCAGCTGATCGATATCAGGGTTGATCAAAATATCATCAAATAATGGTTCACAAATGTCATCAAGATGATGCCAAAAATCATACCATGCAGGATAACAACCATATTTTTTTATAGTTGATTTCTGATTTTTATCGCTATGTAGTTCATAAAATAACCGCATCTGATCTTCTGCAAAATCATTTTTATAATCATTAAAGTAATAATGATGACGCTCTTTACTGTTTTCAATTTCATTGCCACGAATACGAATATAATCCTGTCGGTAACATTCATAACCACCGAGGATTTCGTCAGCGCCATCACCCGTATAAACAACTTTTTTATTGTCTGAATTAACCAGGCTAGACAATAAAAAATGGGGTATATCTACGGCTAAACGCTGGGGCTGTTCAAGATGATATATACACTCCTGTAATATCTTTACATAATCCTGCTCGCCTTTTTCCTCCAAAGTAATTGTTTTATTAGGCACACCTAAATAATCGGCGATATTTTTGGCAAGCACTGATTCATCGTGATCTTTATTGCTAAATTTAATCGTATAGGATTGAACCTTATCCTGAGCATGTTGTTTCAGTAATTGTGTTGTTGCAGCAGAATCTATACCTCCAGATAAGTATGCCCCAATAGGCACATCACCAATAGTGTGCGTACCGGCTGCATCATCTAAAGCTTCACTAAATTCTTTTAGCCAGAATTTTTCGTCTAAACTTTCGTATTCGCCATCCTGAGGGAAGTCGAGATCCCAGTATTGAGTAATCTTTGGCTCAGAACCGGGCGAGACATTCATAAAATGACCCGGTGGCAACTCAAGCACAGAATCAAACACCGTTTCAGGTGATACCGCAAACTGGTAACGAAAATAATTACGAACAGAAACAGGGTCCAATCGCGGCTCCACCTGACCACTGGCAAATATCGCCTTTATTTCAGAACCACCTATAAGTGAATTGCCATCCCAGTGATAAAATAAAGGTTTAATACCCAGCCTGTCTCGGGCTAAAAACAATTGACCAGACTTAACATCGTGAACCGCAAAAGCAAACATGCCTCTTAATAAGGTTAGGCACTTTGATCCGTCACGTTCAAATAATCGCAAAACTACCTCGGTATCCGAATTAGTTTTGAACTCAAACCCCTGTTTTTCCAGAGACAGGCGTAACTCTTCGAAATTATAAATTTCGCCATTGAAAATTAAAGCAAACCGACCATTTTCGCTCAACATAGGCTGTGAGCCGCCTTCTAAATCTACAATGCTTAATCTTGCATGACCCAGCGCAACCGAATCACGTTCAATATGTGTCAAAGCATCTGGGCCGCGATGTTTAATCGATTCAACCATACTAATGATTGATGCAGCTTTAGCTGCACTGCCATTAGAATGATATATAAAGGCTATGCCGCACATTGTAATTTAATTGTGATCTTTCGGATTATGTAGGAAGACAAACTATTAGGGTTGTTACTTTTCAATCAAATCCAAAAACCAGCCCAACAAACCCATCTTTAATGGAATATGACTTTAGAACACTTTTATCGAGCGAATGATTTAATGCACTTTCTTTTATCTTAAATATTTGAATAAGAGGTAATGAACTTAAACAAATGGTAGCTATTTCTTCTTTTAATTTTTTATTCATCATTTTCGAAACGTTAGGCATTTCTAACTTAATCACCTGTGGATTAAATAAATATAATCCTCCATTACCAGGCTTATATGAAATCTTCACGGCAACCCTTGCATGCCCTTGCCTTTGCGGCTCGCCTGGAATATTGGCATCCACCGGAATCACCAGCAATAACTCTTTAGAATTACGAGACAGAATAACTGCAGGCTCATGTAAGGTGACTCTGGCAAATGCTGCGTATTCTCGAATGGGAAAATGCTTTACAAGAGCGCTTTGAATATGGGTATCAGACAGACTGGTTTTATAAGAGGACCAGGCAGTAACAGGAAATAGTAGAATACTAACGCCCAGCATAATTAAAAAATGGAAAAAAAATACTGTTTGTGAATTTCGCATATAACTACCCATCCGTAACTAATACTGCAGAAAAGTGGCGCGCCCGACAGGAGTCGAACCTGTGACCCCCGCCTTCGGAGGGCGGTACTCTATCCAGCTGAGCTACGGGCGCTAAAACTGATTGTTATAATTGCACGCCTATCTATTGTAAAGCTATATGACAGTTCATGTTTCAGGCATCAGGCATCAGGCATCAGGCTTACCAAATAAACCTAAATACACACAACAATGGATTCGATTGTATCATGTTGTCCTCGAACCTCAGTTGTTACTTTTCTATTCTGCTTCCAGAGAGCTGATTTCTGCCATAGTCGTTTTCATCCAATTCTCAGCCTTCTGGTTAATCTCTGTCGCTTTAAGGCCTTTTGCTTCTATGGGGGGTCCAATTACTACTTGAATTGTACCCGGCTTTTTAAGAAAGGATCGCCGACCCCAAAATTCACCCGCATTATGCGCTACGGGAATCACTGGATATCCGCTACTTTCCGCTAGCACTGCACCCCCAATACCCCAGCGCTTATATTGACCTGGTGCTATGCGGGTTCCCTCTGGAAATATTGTCACCCAAATCCCTGCATCCAGCCGTTGTTTACCCTTTTCGATAATCTGATTGATCGCTTTACGCCCAGAGCCGCGATCAATCGCAATGGGTTTGAGTGATGCCATCCCCCAACCAAAAAATGGTAACCACATTAATTCGCGTTTAAGCACCCAAACCTGCGGTGGAAAAAATAATTGAAGTGCATATGTTTCCCAGGTGGACTGATGTTTGGATAATATAATTGCGGGACCTGCCGGAATATTCTCACCTCCGCGAACCTGATACTTAATTCCACATAAAACTTTTAATGCTGAAATGATGAAATAAGCATAACCACGCGCAAGTTGTGATCGAAACCTGAAAGGCATTGGTGACGATATTACCAGCAAAAATGTAATCAGTATCGTAGCGAAAATCATGGCCGTGCTGAAAATTAAGGAACGAATAAACTGCATTGTTCAGGTGGTCTCTCTTAACAAAGCATCCACAGCCTCGGACAAGTTTTCATAAACCGGGATATCTTCAAGTCCTTTTCCTGCTGCCAATGTTCTTAAGCCTTTACCGGTACGCACCAGAATGGGTGTTGCACCAACAGCCCGCGCAGCTTCAAGATCTCTCAAGCTATCACCAATCACCGGAATACCTTTCAGTGGCACATTAAACCGCTGGCTAATCTGTTGATACAAGCCTGGTTTTGGTTTACGGCAATCACAATTATCGTCTGGGCCGTGTGGACAATAAAAAAAGCCATCAATATTCGCATCCATTTCGGCCAGCAATCCATTCAACTTGTCATGCATGGAGACCAACGTATCCAGACTTAAATATCCACGGGAAACGCCAGATTGATTGGTCGCTACTGCGACCTGATAACCTGCTTGTTTGAGACGCTTAATCGCCTCCAGGCTTCCTGGCAGAGGAACAAATTCATCAAGGGTTTTAATGAAGTCATCGGAATCCTCATTAATGACCCCATCTCGGTCCAAAATCACCAGCTTCATAGCGTGTTTCTCTGCAGTCAATCTTCATGGGCGCGTATTCTAACAGACAGTCAAACACGCTACCTACGGTGCATAAGCACTGTTAGCCACTTCAGCATAATAAACGGCAAATAATACAGACAAAAAAAATCGAAGCCACTTTATTAGCCTCGATTTTATTCGTTAACTTATTGATTATAAAGTAATTAACTTTCTGCCATGCAAAGAAATGCGAACCCAAAAAGAACTACAAACATCACCAATGCTGAAGTCATATCTAACCTCCTATTGTATTAAGATAGATGACTTATATTTAGCCATATAACGTATATAGGATAGTCCAAATAACCACATTGTCAAGAAGGTAATAGCTGAGGGGTTTCGTCAAGATTTAACTAAATGGGGGTCTTAGTTGATTTCTAGTCTCTGAATTCTGAAACACGAATACGGCCATTCACCATTCGCGAATCTCGTTTCATGATCTTGTCCATTTTTTGCCAAAAGGCCTTATTAAGATCAAAGTTACCTGATATCGCGGTACCAATAAGAAGAATAAAAAGATCGGCTGTTTCTTCGGCAAGTTGTTCTTTAGATTTTCCTTTAGTGACACAGGCGCCAATTTCACCTAATTCTTCGGCCATGAGCGCCATGCGATAAGTCATTTCCTCACCGCCGTTGTTTTTAAAATCATGTTTGTCATGGAAGGCCTGCACAGCATCCAGCATGGCCTGGTAACTGTCAGCATTACCGACCTCATTAATATTGTCTTCCATAAATATCGGCCTTTGTTTAATGACTTTTTATTTTTACTTAAAACTTAACTCTGCAGGTGAGAAAGATCTGCCACGCGTAAAAATAAACCGCGCAACTGATTTAGTAGCGCAAGACGATTATCTCGAATCGACTCATCTTCTGCCATGACCATCACATCATCAAAAAATATGTCGACCGTTTCACGTAGACCCGCCAGTTTACTCAATGCGGTTTCGTAGTCACGCTTATCAAATAAGGGGGTTACCTGCTGGGCCATAGAACTAATCTGGTCTGCCAGCGCACGTTCCGCGGCTTCCGACAGTTTACTCTCATCGATTTTATCCTTAACCGTAATGCCTTTTTCTTCGGCCTGACGCAGAATATTAGAGATACGCTTGTTAGCCGCTGCCAGGCTTTCAGCCTCCGGCAGGGTGAGAAAATAGTTAACAGCACGTACCCGACGATCAAAGTCGTAAGGTTGTGCGGGTCTTTGAGCCAAAACGGCTTCAAACACAAGCGATGAAACACCAGTATCTTTATAATATGCCTTCAAACGATCCATCATGAAGTCAAACACCTGATCTGCGACATTTTTTACATTAATGTTATCGCTCAGGGTTTTTTCAGCAGACTGCAATGTCTCGTAAAGATCTAACGACAATTGGCCCTCAATAATAATACGCAATAATCCAAGGGCTGCACGACGCAAAGCAAAAGGATCTTTACTGCCAGTAGGCGGTTGGCCAATACCAAATATTCCGACTACCGTATCCAGTTTATCCGCTATGGCCAGGGCCTGGCCTGTACCGGTGGCCGGCAATTCATCACCCGCAAATCGTGGCATGTATTGTTCATCCATGGCCAGCGCCACTTCTTCTGGCTCTTTATCGTGACTGGCGTAATAACGACCCATAATGCCCTGCAGGCTCGGAAACTCATTCACCATTTCAGTCATCAAATCGCACTTGGATAACCAGGCGGCACGTTGTGCCCACTCTTTATTAGCACCCATAGACTCTGCAATGTTGCCGGCTAATACTGAAACACGTTCAGACCTATCATATAGAGTGCCGAGCTGTTTTTGAAAAACAATGGACTTTAAACGTTCACTATACGACTCAAGCTTATGTTTTAAATCCTGTGTCCAGAAAAATTCAGCATCGGAAAGCCGTGGACGAATCACTCGTTCATTACCATCTCGTACTACGTCGGCATCTTTACTGTCGATGTTCGCCACGGTAATAAAGTGGGGCATTAACTTGCCTTTGGCATCGATCACATGAAAATATTTTTGATTGGTCTTCATGGTCGTAATTAATGCTTCAGTCGGCACATCCAGGTAACGGTTTTCAAAATTTCCGCCGATCGCTTTTGGCCATTCCACCATAGCGGTTACTTCACCTAGCAAACTTTCGTCAATAACGGCCGTACCACCGAGCGCATTGCCCACTTCCAGTACCTGTGCACGTACCGCTTCGCGTCGTATCGCAAAATCGGCCAACACATGGCCTTCTGTTTCTAATAGAGGGGCATAAGCTTCAGGCTCTGCTATATACATAGACTGAGGATGATGGAATCGATGGCCGCGTGTTTCACGTCCCGATTTTACTGTGAGTATTTCCGCTTCGACAACTTCATTGCCAAATAACAAAACTAGCCAGTGCACCGGACGCACGAACTGCGCATCAAGGTTTGCCCAACGCATACGTTTAGGAATCGGTAATTTGTCTAATGATGTCTGGACAATGTCAGGAATTAACTCTGATGTGGATGAACCAGACTGTTCACTACGGAACATCAACCAGGCACCTTTATCTGTTTCCTCACGTTCAAGATCATTCACCGAAACACCACAGGAGCGGGCGAAACCTTCCGCTGCTTTTGAAGGACATCCATCCTCATTAAAGGCAGCTGTTAATGCCGGACCTTTTCGTTCAACTGTTTTATCTGCCTGGGCTTCTGTTAAATCTTTAATCAATACAGCCAGGCGACGCGGGCTTGCGTAAACGGTGACTTCACCAAAAGGAAGTTCAGCCTTCTTTAAACTATCCGTTATGCCCGCAGCAAAAGCTTCCGAAAGTTTTTTCAATGCTTTGGGTGGCAGCTCTTCCGTGCCAATTTCAATTAGTAAGTGGCGAGATTTCATAATTTGCTCCCGCCTTTCTTTTTAGATGTTTTCTTTTTGTTTTTTTTCTTTGTAGACGTTATTTCTGAGACATCATCACTTTTCGCCATAGACTTTTTGTTCATAGGAAAGCCCAGTTTTTCTCGAGCTTCATAATAAGCCTGAGCCACAGCACGGGAGAGGGCGCGCACTCGTAGTATGTAACGCTGACGCTCAGTAACCGAAATAGCATGACGCGCATCTAAAAGGTTAAAGGTATGAGATGCTTTAAGTACCTGTTCGTACGCGGGCAGGGGAAGGCCGGCGTCAATGAGTCGCTGGCTCTCAACTTCACAACTGTCAAACCAGTTAAATAACGGTTCCGTATTAGCGTGCTCAAAATTGTAAGCGGATTGTTCCACCTCATTCTGATGGAACACATCGCGATAAGTAATTTTGCCCAGCGGCCCATCACTCCACACCAGATCAAAAACACTCTTCACGCCCTGCAAATACATGGCTATGCGTTCAAGACCATAGGTAATCTCGCCGGTAACGGGCTTACATTCCAGTCCGCCCACCTGCTGAAAATAGGTAAACTGGGTCACTTCCATGCCATTGAGCCAGACTTCCCAGCCCAAACCCCAGGCACCCAAAGTCGGGCTTTCCCAGTTGTCTTCCACGAAACGAATATCATGCACCAGGGTATCGATGCCCAGTTCTTTTAGACTGTCCAGATACAATTCCTGAATATCTAGCGGGGAAGGCTTGATGACCACCTGAAACTGGTAGTAATGCTGCAGCCGATTAGGATTCTCACCATATCGCCCATCAGTGGGTCGGCGTGAAGGCTGCACATAAGCCGCACTCCAGGGTTCCGGGCCAATCGCACGCAAAAATGTGGCGGGATGGAAGGTTCCAGCGCCCACTTCCATGTCCAGCGGCTGTAATATCACACAACCCTGCTTAGCCCAGTATTGCTGCAGGGCAAAAATCAGGCCCTGAAAAGTAGAGACATCAGACGTATTTGATTCTATTTTAGACATATTCCATTGTTTCTAATTGTAGTTTCAGACGAAAAACACTGATTATACCGCCAGACATAACGCTCGGGAAACGACTATTCCGAAATCCACGGCGAAATACGGGTATAACTGGACTCGAAATGATTTTTGGCACATAACTCTTTTTAGTTAACAACAAAAAGCCCTTTTTACAGCTCTATTGGAAGAAATATGGGTCAGGAAATCAATGAAGTCCGTTTTACACAGCAGGATTTCGACAACTTTCACCATCGGCTGGCTCAGGAAACCGAACTGCTAGCACATTGGTTTGATGAAAGTCGCTTTACGACCTGCGCCCCTATGGCTGGGCTGGAGCTTGAAGCCTGGCTGGTCAACCAGAACATGCAACCTGCGCCTATCAATGATGCATTTCTAAAATCCCTGAACAGTCCACTGGTCACCCCCGAACTCGCTACCTTCAATGTGGAATTCAATCTCGCGCCTGAAGAAATCAGGGGTAATGTCTTATCTCGCATGAATACCGCACTGGAAAAAGACTGGAATAAGGCTCGTAACGTAGCCACGGAGCTCAATGCCGATCTGGCCATGATTGGTATCCTGCCTACTGTCGAAAATAAACACCTGATCATGGACAACGTGTCATCTATGAACCGTTACGTGGCGCTGAATCATGAAATCCTCCGCCTTCGCGGTGGCCGTCCATTACGGCTCGATATACACGGCAACGACATACTTCGAGCAGAACACATGGATGTCATGCTTGAATCTGCCACTACCTCCTTTCAGATTCATCTACAGGTTTCGCCCGAACAGGCGGTAAGAGCATACAACGCCTCGATCATTGCTTCTGCACCATTAGTTGCCGTCAGTGCTAACTCTCCCTACCTATTTGGTAAAGACCTTTGGGCTGAAACACGCATACCTTTATTTGAACAATCCGTAGAAGTTGGAGGTTATGAAGAAGAATCACACGGTCCTATGCGCCGCGTTACGTTTGGCTCAGGTTATGCGCGGCAATCACTGATGGAATGTTTTACAGAGAATTACGAACACTACCCGGTGTTATTACCAACTTCGTTCGAAACGCCCGCAGAAGAAATGGCACACTTACGTTTACACAATGGCACCCTATGGCGCTGGAACCGCCCACTGCTTGGCTTTGAAAATGGTGAACCTTTTCTTCGCATTGAGCAACGAGTAGTACCAGCTGGCCCTACCATTATTGATTCATTTGCTAATGCTGCTTTTTACTATGGCCTTACTCACGCCTTATGTAATATGGAAAAAGCACCCGAAAGTATCATGGATTTTCCACAGGCACGTGATAATTTTTATGCCTGTGCCCAATACGGTCTGGATGCACATATCGTATGGCTGGATGGCCAAAAACATCCGGCCCAATCGCTATTACAGAATGTTCTACTGCCACTGGCCAAAGAAGGTTTGACTGATTTGGGCATTTACAATAAAGATATTTCCAAATACCTGAGTATTATCAATAGCAGGGTGCGTACGGGTTGTAATGGCGCGAGCTGGCAACGCGCTTTTGTAGCCAAATATGGCAATGATATGAAAGCACTACTGACAGCGTATATGAAAAATCAACACACGGGCATCCCCGTGCATGAATGGGATTTATAAAAAGTTAAAAATGATGCTTACCGAAATCAATCATGTACCCGAGGGTTTTGAGGATTGCAGCGCCGAGAATCTGCATACTGTTTTATCTGGCCCAACACTTATTCACCTTGGTGGTAAACGCAAGGAACCGCTATTTGTTTCTGTTTTATTGCATGGCAATGAACCGACCGGGTTATTAGCCATACAGTTATTTCTCAAAAAAATGGGCGGCAAAACACTGCCGCGTTCTCTATCCATATTTATTGGCAATGTTGCAGCAGCACAGCAGGGTGCTCGCCATCTGGATAAACAGCCCGATTACAACCGTATCTGGCCATGCGGATCTTTATGTCAACAAGATGATCTAAAAAATAAACATGACACTCCAGAACACGCCATGATGAAAACTATTATTGATGTCATGCGTAAAAAAAATGTTTTTGCGAGTATTGATGTACACAATAATACCGGGCTTAATCCACACTACGGCTGTATAAATAAACTCGAGCCACGCTTCTTTCACCTCGCCACCCTGTTTTCTCGTACCGTGGTTTTTTTCATCCGTCCCACGGGTGTGCAATCCATGGCCTTTGCCGATATTTGCCCGGCAGTGACTGTGGAGTGCGGAAAACCCGATCAAGCCAACGGTACTACCCATGCTGTAGAATTCATCAATGCCTGCCTGCATCTCTCGGATCTGCCCAGCCATCCGGTAGCGGTACATGATATGGATCTGTTTCATACCGTCGCCACAGTAACCGTGCCGGAACACATTAACTTTAGCTTTAATGAAGAAACTTTTAAAAACGAGAACTTAAATGAAAAAAATTCGCTTGAAGCAATAACTGCGGATATTTACTTCCCAGACACACTGGATCATCTTAATTTTACCGAGCTTCCCGGGGGCACTAGCCTTGGAAATTTAAATACCGAGCAAACAGAAATCCCACTGCGCGTTACAGATGAACTTGGAAATGATGCGACAAGCCGCTATCTAACCGTAGAAGCAGGTCAATTACGTACCACGCGGGAGTTTATGCCATCAATGTTTACATTGGATGAAGAAGTTATCCGACAGGATTGCCTGGGTTATCTGATGGAACGAATGGACTGGTAATTATTTACAGTTTAATACCGGACCCAATACCACAACATTCCAACACACTCATGAATTACCATTGCGGTACGCCGTAGAGCGCCCGCATTTGGTAAAAATGAACGCAAACCATCTACAGGATGGCCAGTACCACCAAAAGCGGTCGGTGCCGGATGAACAGTAAGTCCGAATTTTTCAAAGGACATGATACTGCGTTTCATATGAACAGCATGAGTGACAAGATAAATAGATGTAATACCGGCAGCATTTAACTTCTCGGTTGAATATTTGGCATTTTCATACGTAGTGTGGCTTTGTGTTTCAACCCACCGAACCGGGAGAGCATATTCATTCTCTATAGTTTGTTTCATTAGTTCTGCCAAAGGTGGTCTTGTCTCGTCTCCCAGTCCACCACTAACCAATATTGGTAATAAAGTACGTCGTGCCAACCATACGCCATATCGAATACGTTCTAAGGCAAGAGCATTAGGGGTGTCACTTTCGAATTCAAGAGTATTGTAATGACGACCAGCGCTTAAAATTACGATAGCTTGCGGAGGCTTGCTAAGCTGTTTGGCATACTCCGTATTAGATAATTGTTTTTCTGTAAGTGCTGTCGCTGGCTCTAACCATGACATCAAAGTAACAGCGGTAACTGGCAGGCTGAATACATACAGCAATATCAGGCCGCTAAACGTCATGCAAAATCCCACGCGTCGTGATCTACGCATCAGGATAAGGCCAGCCAGCGAAAGAAAAATTAACCCACCTGGTGGCAATATAATTTGCTCAAGAAAACTGCCAATGCCCATTATAAATGTGTCTCGCTACTCTAATTAATTATAGAAACAGCGTTGGCTAATACTGCGAACTCATCCAAACTTAACGTCTCTGCACGACGAACAGGATCAATACCCAAATCTTTCATTTTTTCTGCGCTTAATAATGGCTTTAAAGTATTGCGTAAAGTTTTTCGTCTTTGTGAAAATGCCTGCGTTACTACTTTCTCCAGGACCTTAACGTCGCTTACCATCACTGGCGGCTTATCGTAGGGGACCAGCCGAACCACCGCTGAATTTACTTTGGGTGGTGGATCGAAAGATTCAGGTGGCACATCAAATAAAGAATCTACCCGGCAATGGTATTGCATCATTACGCTCAGGCGACCAAAATCTTTATTGCCTGGCTGGGCTGCTAATCTATTAACAACTTCTTTTTGTAACATGAAATGCATATCTAGAATAACGTGACTTGATTCAATCAAGTGAAACATTAACGGTGTTGAAATATTGTAAGGAAGATTGCCAACTATTCGTAGTGGCCGCTTATCCTCAGCCAAAGTCATAAAATCAAATCGTAGTGCATCAGCTTCATGAATAGTTAAATTGCCTGTTCTACCACTATTAGTTTCACATCGCTTAGCCAACAATGGAATAATGTCACGATCCAGCTCCACTGCATCCATCTCTGGCACACAAGCAAGCAAAGCTTCCGTTAATACACCCAGGCCTGGCCCTATTTCTACGATATGATCATTTTTTTGTGGATTAATGGCCGCTATAATTTGAGTGACAACAGTACTGTCTTTCAAAAAATGTTGCCCGAACCTTTTACGTGCACGATGATTGCTCATGGCTACTTTACAATTGCCTGTTTCATAATTTTAAGCTCGTCCTTTGCTTGCCAGTTCTGCTGCCGTTTCGACAGCTAATAACAAACTGCTCAATTTAGCCTTGCCAGTTCCCGCCAGGTCAAGCGCCACACCATGATCAACGGATGTACGAATAATTGGCAAGCCAAGTGTAATATTTATCGCCTGGCCAAAACCCATATGTTTTAACACCGGCAGCCCCTGATCATGATACATCGCCAATACTGCATCGGCTTGTTTAAGCTTATCTGGAACAAAAAGGGTATCTGCGGGTAACGGTCCGTGTAATTTCCAACCACGGTCACGGAGCTTATTTAACACAGGGATAATAATTTCGATTTCCTCACTGCCCAGGTGACCATCTTCTCCAGCATGGGGGTTAAGCCCACAAACTAAAATCTCAGGTGATTCTATATCAAATCGATTAATTAGCTCCTGATGAAGTATTTCTAAAACTTTCGTGAAACGTTCCGTCGTTATATTTTCTGAAACTCTGGATAGGGGTAAATGTGTCGTTACCAGGGCAACGCGAAGTCCTTTTGTAGCCAACATCATGACGGGCAGTTCGCAGCCAGACCGTTCCGCAAGATATTCTGTATGGCCGGTAAATCCTGCCGTTGCCACGTCTCCCTTTTCGCTGGTAGCATCATTTAAAGATTCGTTAATAATGCCCTTATGGATTGGGCCAGTCACCAGCGCATCAAAAATCCCACTCAAGCATCCATCAATGGCTTTATCAAGAGTCTTTAATACATAACGAGCATTGGCTTTATTCAATATTCCCGCTTCGGCAGAAGCATCCAGGTCCACATTTATGATTTGCAATGCCCTGGGTTGATGCACTGTTTTTTCTGCTGACGAATCAAAGTCTTTAAGACGTAAAGGTAGATTTAACTGTTTCGCACGATTTGTTAATAACGCTCTATCAGCAACGACCACAAGCTCCACGGGTAAGCTTTGCTGAGCCAACATCACACAAAGATCCGGGCCAATGCCCGCAGGTTCGCCGGGCGTTAGTACCAGACGAGGGATAAAAGTATTCACTGTAAACCGTTAGACTATCGATTATAACCGATTTTCTACGAAAGCTTCGCTACGCAAGCGGCGTAACCAGTTTTGTAAAGCGGGTTCTATTTTCCGCGTACGGATCGCTTCTTGTGCTTTTTTGCGTTTAACACTGTCTGAATTATCGTGTGAGCGCTTTCCTAAAACTTCAATGATGTGCCAGCCATATCGAGTTTGCACAGGATCACTAAGCTGATTTTTATTTAAAACAGCGATGACTCGCTCAAATTGTGGCACCATTTCTCCAGGATTAATCCAGCCTAAATCCCCACCATTTGTTGATGAACCGGGATCATCCGAATGAGCTTTAGCTATTTTTGTAAAATCTTCGCCAGCGATTATACGTTCTCTAAGTTTTGCTACCCGATCACGTGCTTCACTATTACTGGAAAATTCACCCGTGCGAATAAGTATATGCCGCGCATGAGTTTGAGTAACAACATACTGCGGGTCATTATCGCGCTTACCGAGTAATTTAATGATGTGATAACCACTTGGGCTACGTATTGCGTGGCTGACGTTACCCACTTTCTGCCCATCTACCCATTCAGAAAATAATGTCGGCAGAGCTTCAAACCGCCTCCAACCTACATCACCCCCCTCCAAAGCTTGCTGACCATCAGACATTTCAATTGCTGTTTGTGTAAAATCTGAACCCTTACTTAATATTTTTATAATGTTTTCAGATTTTTTCTTTGCATCTGAAATCTGTTCTGAGCTGGCTGCTTCGGGTATCGCAATCAGAATATGTCCAATATGGTATTCCGTACTTTTACCCCCACGTAATTCAAGATTTTTAATAAATCTGTCAATTTCTTGCTTAGTAACACTAATTCGATTATGAACCTGGCGTTTTTGTAATTGATTTATAATTAATTCATGGCGCATATTTTCACGAAACTGTATAAAATCAACGCCATCATTTTTCAAAGTCTCACGTAAATCCTTAAGACTCAGATTATTCTGAGCAGCGATATTATCCAGAGTACGATTCAGCATTTCATCATTGACACGAAGGTGCACTCGATCCGCTAGCTGTAGCTGAATTTCACGCATAATCATTCGTTCTAGTAATTGCTTTTTAAGAATGGCGTCTGATGGAAGTTTGGTTTTTTGCTGACGTAGCTGATTCTTAATATTGCTCACTTCAATATCAAGTTCTAATTCCGTTATTACATCATTATTCACTACCGCAATAATTCGATCCAGTGGGTCGCTTACAGTGACCACGGCATTAGCTACAGGATTGATTGCTATGGCAATCAATATCATTAAAGAACTCAATACAATTTTCATCAAAATCTCTACTCTCTTAAACTATTTATAAAATATCGATATAACCAGCGTATTTTTTCAGGCTAGCCCTATAAATAATCAGGGTGAAATAATATCACGAGCCAGCAAATCCTTAATCCCTTTACCCACACTTGTTAGACCTTTTAATTCCAGCTGGAGCCAGATGGTATTGTTTTCAACTTCATCTAGAGCATCTACTCTATAGGATCGCTGCACCAGACGGATGGTCCAGCAGCAACTGTCATACTCCAGGCCTTTAAGTGTTTCCAGGGTCACATCATCCCGTATTGAATGAAGCCAGCGACCTACCAGGCTCCAATTTCTTGCCATTGGCCAAATAAACGCCAAATCACTTTGCTCAATACTATTTTCTTCAAAACGATATGCTAACTTCAGAACACGACGTTTATCTTTCTTATAGAGAAGATGTGCAGATCCTCGTTCCATTTTTCCGCTGCTGGTATCCCATTGCACGCTTGCTCGAGCACTGACTGCTGGTGACCAACGACTTTTAATTTCTCCCACCCAGTCTGAAGCTGAATCAGTCTCTGCAATTCCACCCGGAAGCATTACTTCTCGATCCTGGAAATAGAAGGTTCGACCCACGCTGGCACTCAGGAGTTCACTCCCACGATCATCCAAAAATCGCGTTGTTAATGCAGCACTAAGTTGATTTGCATCACCGATTCGGTCACCACCTGAAAATCGGTTTTCCCGGAAAAGCTGGTTAAAACTGAAAAGCGACATACTACTATCAAACACTCGGGCTACGTTCATCTCATCGACAATCAAATTTTCCTGATTACGATACGGCACGTGTAGGAAGAATAATCGTGGCTCCAGAGTTTGGCGTGTCGCAGCCCCGTTATCGGATATACCAGCTTTAAGCTCACGTTCGAAAAATAAACCGCTGTCCAGGCTAAAAATTGTCAGGCCTCGTGAAGGACTATCATTTTGATCTGGGTCTGATCTCGTTAACTGATATTGAGTGTGTTGATATGCCAGCTTCGGTATTACAAAGCTAGAACTGCCATGCCATGGCCAACTAATTCTCGGTTTTACATCCAGACGATTTCCAGTCACGCCTTCAGAGCGGTCAAACCGGACAGCTTCAGCACCAAAACCCAGCATAAGCCCTGCTGGCCCTTTCCAGTTACGACTATTTATCTGAACCTGTGGTAAGCGCTGATACGGTTCATCACTTCCGGGCAATGTTTTATCAAGTGTCTGATAACCCTGCACCAACAAACTGGCCTGCAAGAAATCGTTACGGTATTCCACAATCCCATGACGCTCCAGATGGGTCGCGCTACTTAAAGACAATTCACCACCAAAATCATCTAAATAGTCTTCATCAGACACTTGCTGGTAATCCATACCCGTACGCCATTTAGGTGCGGGATTACCCTGATGCTGAATTCTTACCGCGGATCGATTTTCACCTAATACGTTGTCATCGTTGATGTGTGCCACTTCAATCTTGCCAGAGCTTCGCTCATTAAGGTATCGAAACTCGGTTTCCACCAACAAGCCTCGACGGCTCATATATGTTGGTATAAACGTAGCATCCCTGTGTGGTGCAATATTCCAGTAATATGGAATACTTAATTCAGCACCCGAATTGGAAGAGTCGCCAAAAACAGGGGCTAGAAAACCACTTTTGCGACCCTCTAACGGAAAACTCAGATATGGAAAATAAAAAATTGGCACACTCATGAAATTTATACGAGCATGACGGGCTACACCTTCATTGTTTTTAGTGTCCAGATGAAGACTTGATGCTTTCAAGAGCCAATCGCTCGATCCTTCATCACAGGTAGTAAATATAACGCCCTGTAAATCCATTTCAGACTCGCCACTAAACTGGATAGAATCAGCGCTGCCGCGAATGTGTTTATCTGTTAACCAAAAATGAGCTGGCTGGATGCTGCCCTTATACTTAACAAAATCAAATTTGGCATTATCGCCCGCCAGAATGCGCTCACCGTGCTCATATCGCACATCACCGATCGCCTCTGCCAAATCAGTATTTTTATTGTACGTTAATGAATCTGCAGATAATTGCTGATTTGCGCGGCCACCTTTTACTTTACCTTTTAAACGATATTGTGACCCAAGAACTTCGAACTCATCGGCGGTGAAAACCATTTCCTTGCTAATGGGAGCACTGGATAACCCAGACAAATTTTCTTTAGCCGAAGGTGTTTTTGCTGGATCAGTTTTTATCGGCGCGGTACATAATCGCCATTGGTCCTCTTCTGCCTTTACGGTAACCGGAATAAACGCCACAAACAAACCAGGAAGCAGAACCAGGCCCGGTAAATACACAAATCTTTTTTGGTGTGTATTTAAAAAATTCATTGCTCTTCACTTGCCAATACAAAAGCTGGAAAAAATTTCCCCAAGCAAATCATCAGCGGTTACCTCGCCGGTAATTTCACCAAGGGCTTGCTGAGCTAAACGCAATTCTTCAGCCAAAGTTTCACCCGCTGCAAATTCCTGTAACTGAATTACACCTTGCTCTAGATGCCGACTTGCTAACGTTAAAGCCTCCAAATGTCGGCGTCTGGCCATAAACTGTCCTTCTCCGCCAGGCTGGAAACCGACACATTGTTTTAGGTGTTCTTTGAGTTGTTCAAGGCCATCTCCAGTTTGAGCAGATACCCGTATTTCCTCTAACTCTGAACTGGCAACCACATGGCTAATTTCGCTAGAGTCTTTTTCAATTAAATCCATTTTATTTATCACCAGCGTAATCGGGGGGCCTGCTTGCGATAAGGAATCCAGCAAGTCTTGTTCCTTATCATCAAAAGCCTCGGTAGCATCATGCAACAAAAGAATGCGATCAGCACTTTCTATTTCTTTCCAGGCACGGCGCACACCTTCCTGCTCAATCGGATCCTCGCTTTCACGCAATCCAGCCGTATCAATAATATGCAATGGTAGACCACCGATTTGGATATGTTCTCGCAGGATATCTCGGGTGGTCCCTGGCACACTGGTTACTATTGCTGTTTCTCTGCCAGCCATGGCATTTAATAAAGTAGATTTACCCGCATTGGGCCGACCCGCAATCACCACCGTCATGCCTTCTCTTAATAAATTACCCTGCTGTGCTGCCAGTTGAGTGCATTTCAACTCTTGTTGAACCTTTTCCAGCCGGGACTGGACCTGTCCATCAGCGAGGAAATCAATCTCCTCTTCCGGAAAATCAATGGCGGACTCTACGTACATACGTAATTCTGTGATTAAACCCACCAAGATGTGCACTTGTCTGGAAAATTCACCCTGTAATGATCGAACTGCCAGCCGCGCCGCCTGCTCCGAGGCACAATCAATAAGATCAGCCACTGCTTCGGCCTGAGTAAGATCCATTTTGTTATTCAGAAAGGCTCGCTCTGAAAATTCACCGGGACGGGCGGGGCGGGCTCCAAGGCCGTAAACTCTTTTGAGTAATAGATCCATAACCACTGGGCCACCATGTCCTTGCAGTTCGAGGACATCTTCACCGGTAAATGAGTTTGGTGCGGGAAAATACAATGCCAGACCGACGTCCAGCGTCTCGCCTGATTCATCTAGGTAGGGCAGGTACTCAGCCTGTCGAGCCTGAGGAATCTGACCCAGGACAGCTTTTGCTATTTTTGGCGCCAGAGCTCCGGATACACGAATAATACCAATACCACCTCGGCCTGGCGGTGTTGCCAGGGCAGCAATGGTTTCAGTGTTATTTGATTGTTGAGCCACCAGTGCCCGCCACCAGGATCAGCAAGATCAAGCCTTACCGGCCTGGTCCTCAATTTTCTTAGTGATGTACCACTGCTGGGAAATCGACAGAAGATTGTTGACCACCCAGTAAAGCACCAGCCCTGCGGGGAAAAAAGCAAAAAATGCCGTAAAAATAAATGGCAGTGCCTGCATCACTTTTTGCTGTACGGGATCCATCGGCGGAGGGTTCAGCTTTTGTTGAACAAACATGCTAATACCCATTAATAACGGCAGCACGTAGTAGGGATCTTTGTGTGATAAATCGTCTATCCACAGATAAAACGGCGCCTGGCGCATTTCTACACTTTCGAGCAAAACCCAGTACAGAGCAATGAACACAGGAATTTGTACCAGTATGGGCAAACAACCACCCAGTGGATTAATCTTTTCTTCCTTGTAAATCTTCATCATGGCCTGGCTCATTTTTTGCCGATCATCACCATAGCGTTCTTTAAGCGCCTTTAGTTTTGGCGATAGTCGGCGCATGTTGGCCATGCTTTTGTAACTGGCAGCAGACAGGGGAAAGAAAATCATCTTAATAAGGATGGTGATAGCAATAATCGTCAGACCCCAGTTACCGACATAGCTCTGAATTTTTGACATCAGCCAGAACAGGGGCGTGGAAAGTATATCCAGCACACCGTAGTCAACAGTCAACCGCAAATTAGGTTCAATCTCTTCCAGGCGAAGCTGGTCTTTGGGACCGGTATAAAGCTTGGTATTAAAATGAATACTACTACCCGGGGCAACACTGCGTTCTTCGCTGGATAATCCCAGCATAAAGCGACCATCAGCCAGGGCCTTGGTGTAAAAATGGTTGGCTTCATCGGCTGCCGGAATCCAGGCGCCCAGGAAATAATGTTGCAACATCGCCACCCAACCACCCTGGTTGTAACTTTGCTCTGGTTTCCAGTCTGCCATGTCTCCGAATTCAACTTTTTCGTAAGGATCCCAGGTGCTCGACACCACGCCGCCAGTGTAGGTGTAAATAAAATATGACTCACGAGCCATTTCGGTTCGCTGGAACTGGCGATAAACACGACCTTTCCAAACTTGCTGAGTTGTATTCTGAACTTCAACATCCAGGTTAATAACAAAACTACCGCGCTCGAAAGTGTAGGTCTTTATTACGTTAAGCCCATCTTCCCCTGTCCAAAATAAACGGACTTTTAACTCATCTTTACTATCAGCAAGCTGATACTCAGTTTTATCCACCGTAAACATGGCATGGTGATCAGGAGCCGAGCCCTGAGAAGCCAATAATCCAGATTGTGCAACAAACACGTTTGGCAATCGGTTATTCAATAATTCAAATGGTTCATCCGGTTTGTCTAATGCAACAGGGTAAGTGGGTAAACTAACGCGAGTGATTTCACCGCCTGCAGTATTAATTTCTACATGCAAGCTATCGGTTCGCACAACAATTTGTTTGCCGAGTAAAACGCCGCTGGTATTTGTTGTTACCGAATTTTCTAATTCAACAGACTTAGCGACAGAAGCACTTTGGGGAATATTCGGAACATCCGCTGCATTTGTTGTCTTAAAGGATGATTTGGCTCCCTGAATATTTGGCTCGTTTGCACTTAAATTAGAAACAGGAATATCAGCAGGTAGATTAGATATCGCTTCAGAAGCCACCTGTTGTTCTTGAAACTCCTGAGACTGATCCTGCCAGGCGCTAAAAATTAGCAGAATAACCAGAGAAAAGGCTATAAATAAAACGAGTCTTTGATTATCCATTATTTTTTGTACTTATCATTTCGTTGAATACATTTAAAAATAAATTTAAAGGCTATATAAAAAATTATTCACCGCAGGAACGGCAATGCTTTCTTCTGCGTTCCAGGTCATCGCTAAAATTTCCATCAGCATTAACTTCGGGTACAAAATCTACACCACCTGCATTCCAGGGATGGCAACGACTTAATCGTCGCACCGCAAGCCAGCTTCCTCGAATAACGCCGTGACGCTCCACAGCAGTCTGTGCATAATTAGAGCACGTAGGATAAAAACGGCAATGTTGCCCAAGTAACGGACTAATCAAATACTGGTACGCGCGAATGATTAAAACTAAAATATTACGCACTATTGATTACTCGTTGCCAATGTTGTTCTAGGGAATCAAATAATTCTTCGTTTGCCATTTGCTTAACTTCGTCTCTGCACATTACAACAACATCCAGACCACTTAGCTCATGCTGATGATATCGAAAACTTTCACGCACAATGCGCTTAATTCGATTACGATCTACCGCACGTTTCAAAACACGTTTGCTAATAGCCATACCAAGCCGGGCACATTCAAGCTTGTTTGGGCAAGCCAGCAAGGTCCATCTTCGATCTGATGATCGGCTAGATTTGTCACGAAACACGGCTTGAAAATCTCGGCTGCTTAAAAGCCGAGTATGACGTGGAAATGTAAACCCTTCCTTAATCAAAACGTGGTCAACTCTGATTGTGCCTGGCTTGCAAGACGACTCTTCATGCCCTCTTAACTAACCAGAATCACTCCATACAAAAAAGAAGTGAAAACTCGCATTTTTACAATCGATTTACGTTCCGTAGACGTGAGACTACGTTAATAAATTATGCAGAAAGACGTTTGCGGCCTTTAGATCGCCGAGCATTAATTATTCTGCGGCCGGCTTTTGTTGCCATGCGCGCACGGAAACCATGGGTACGTTTACGGCGAAGATTACTGGGTTTAAATGTTCTTTTCATTGCACTATCCGTCTTAAATTTGACAGTCACCTAAAGGTAACTGAGAACTGGTAAAAAGCGGCGCAGAATACTGCGAAAAAGCCCAGTCTGTCAAGCTATTAGGTGCTTTCACTCTAGCTAAAAATATTTGTCCACGGGTGTGGATAACTTTTTCTAGCGGGGGTAGACTCGTTGCTCTTTTTACACCTCTGCTTTGGACCCTATATTTTGGTCAACCCGGCCATTTAGCCCTCAGAGTTGTCAAGTTTAATGCTTTTGGGGAATTCCTTTGTCAATGTGGCAACAATGTCTTGATCGTCTTGAATCTGAACTCACTATTCAACAATTCAATACCTGGATCCGGCCTTTACAGGCCGTAGAAAATGAGACCATGTTGCGTCTGCTGGCTCCCAATCAATTTGTACTGGATTGGGTCAAAAGTCGACTTCTGACCAGAATCAATGAAGTCATTCATGAAATTGGTCAAAAAGACCCTGGCCTCACCGTAAAGCTCGAAATTGGCGCAAACAACCCCATCAACCACACAACAACAGCGAATGACTCTTCTGTAAGAGATATCCGACGTAGCAGAGATGTAAGTACCAGCGTCGCCCATAATAGTGGTCTCAATACCCAGGCAAACTTTGATAACTTTGTTGAAGGCAAATCCAATCAAATGGCCCGAGCTGCTGCTATCCAGGTAGGAGAAAATCCGGGCGGCGCTTACAATCCTTTATTTATCTACGGGGGCGTCGGACTGGGTAAAACTCACCTTATGCATGCCGTGGGTAACCTGATTGTTAAAAATGACCCCTCTGCAAAAGTTGTTTACCTGCATTCTGAACGATTTGTACAGGATATGGTAAAAGCCTTACGTACCAATACTATTGATGAATTTAAGCGTTACTATCGCTCTGTTAATGCCCTGTTAATCGATGATATTCAATTTTTTGCCGGAAAAGAACGCTCCCAGGAAGAGTTCTTCCACACGTTCAACTCACTGCTCGAAGGCCATCAACAGATAATTCTGACCTGCGACCGTTACGCAAAAGAGGTTTCCGGGCTTGATGAACGATTAAAATCACGGCTTGGCTGGGGCCTGGCCATGGCCATAGAACCACCGGAGCTGGAAACACGCGTTGCTATCCTGATGTCAAAAGCCATTCAGCTTGGGGTTGATTTACCCCAGGAGGTTGCCTTTTTTATCGCCAACCGTATTCGCTCCAACATCAGAGAACTCGAGGGAGCATTAAGACGTGTCACGGCCAATTCAAAATTCACCGGTCAGCCCATTACCGTAGAATTCACCAAACTGGCGCTGAAAGATTTGATTGCATTGCATGACAAACTTGTCACAATCGAAAACATTCAAAAAACGGTAGCAGAATATTTTAAGATTCGTGTATCTGATTTATTATCAAAAAAACGTACACGTTCAATTACCAGACCCCGGCAAATAGCTATGTCTATGGCCAAAGAGCTGACTAACCATAGTCTGCCCGAAATTGGTGATGCTTTTGGTGGAAGAGACCACACAACGGTATTGCATGCGTGTCGTAAAATTGAGGAACTTAAAATCAGCGAACCACGTATCATGGAAGATTACTCTAATCTCATGAGAACAATATCCAGTTAACACGTTTACGATAAGAACGTAATTGTTCGCCTAAACGTTACCTGAATCGAAGAAATTAGTGCGCTGAAGTTTTGATTAAAATTCATCAACAAGGGGCATCAAAACTGGTTTAAACCGCTGTTAAAAAGATGTTTATTAATTATGAATAATTTGTGGATAAACCCGTTTGACGTAATAAATAGAAAGATATTCACATTTTATACACGGCTTAATCTAGGTACTTTACAGGACTTATAAACTGCTTTTAGAGTAATGTAACCTATTGATATAAAGAGAGAAAAAGCAGTTATCCACAGATGTTGGTAACCCTAATAATAATAATAATAAGTTATTATATATATATTTAATTAAATAGAAGAGCATGGGACATTAAAATGAAATTTT
>JAUWVK010000010.1 GCA_030617485.1 Gammaproteobacteria bacterium | reverse complement strand
GGCCAGTAGTGCACATTTAATGAGTCTGTCGGCACATAAGATTTATGGACCGAAAGGTGCAGGTGCGTTGATCGTTGACAAGGCTGTGGACATGGAACCGTTGCTTCATGGCGGTGGTCATGAAAAAGGTCGGCGAGCCGGTACAGAAAACGTCGCAGCCATTGTGGGTTTTGGTAAGGCATCAGAGTTGGCAGTAAATGAGCTGGCGGAACGCCAAAAACACATGCGTGAATTACAGGCGTATCTGGAAGAACAGTTGATAACCGATATTCCTGGGCTGAAAATTTTTGGGCAACAGGCAGAACGTTTACCCAATACTACATTTTTTTCAGTGCCGGGTTTGGATGGTGAAACCTTGTTGATGGCACTGGATCAGGCAGGTTTAGCGGTTTCCAGTGGCTCAGCCTGCGGCACAGGAGATGTTGAACCTAGTCATGTTTTGTTAGCGATGGGGATTGATGTTGGGTTGGCTCGTGGCGCAGTTAGGGTTAGTACAGGTAAAGAGTCGTCGCGTGATGAGATAAATCATTTTGCTAAGTGCCTGAAAGAACAAATACAGATATTACAGAGTTTTGGCGCTGTGGCTTAAGCCCAGATGGCATAAATCATTCTAACGAATCAGAAAATAAATTTAGGGTAATCAGTAAATGACAATAAGCAACAAGCGACCCATATACATGGACTACGCGGCTACCACGCCGATGGATCCTCGTGTCGCGAAAAAAATGATGGAATATATGACGCCAGACGGTGAGTTTGGTAATCCGGCTTCACGTTCTCACCCTTATGGCTGGAATGCAGAGGCTGCGGTGGAAGAGGCGCGTAAAAACGTAGCGGCATTGGTCAACGCCAATCCTAAAGAAATCATCTGGACTTCTGGCGCCACTGAGTCTGACAATCTTGCCATTAAAGGTGCTGCGCACTTTTATCATAAAAAGGGCAAACACATTATTACCAGTAAAACCGAGCACAAAGCTGTGCTGGACAGTTGTCGTCAGTTGGAGCGCGAAGGTTATGAGGTTACTTATCTGGATCCCGAGCCAACCGGCCTGATTGATCTGGGAAAACTGGAAGATGCTATTCGTGATGACACCGTTCTTATTTCCATTATGCACGTAAATAATGAGTTGGGTGTGATTCAGGATATTGCCGCTATTGGTGAGTTGGCTAGATCGAAGGGCATCATTTTTCACGTTGATGCTGCGCAAAGTGCTGGCAAAACAAAAATTGATTTGTCTGAGCTAAAAGTTGATCTCATGTCTTTTTCTGCCCATAAAATTTATGGCCCCAAGGGTATGGGTGCACTTTATGTTCGTCGTAAACCCAGAATACGTCTGGAGGCGCAAATGCACGGTGGTGGTCATGAGCGCGGTATGCGTTCAGGTACGCTTGCGACCCATCAGATTGTTGGTATGGGTGAAGCTTTTCGAGTTGCTAAAGAAGACATGGCAAAAGATGAGGCCCGAATCGCCACTTTGCGTGATCGTTTATTTGATGGGTTGAAGGATCTTGAAGAGGTGTATATCAACGGGGATATGGCACATAGCGTCCCAAACATCTTTAATATTAGTTTTAACTATGTTGAGGGCGAATCCCTCATCATGGCATTGAAGGACATGGCGGTTTCTTCAGGTTCGGCCTGTACATCGGCGAGTCTGGAACCTTCATATGTGCTGCGGGCTTTAGGTCGTAATGATGAGCTGGCGCATAGTTCGATTCGTTTTAGTATTGGTCGCTTCACTACGGAAGAAGAAGTTGATTACGTGATATCACACGTGCGTGAGGCTATTGGGAAGTTACGCGAACTTTCTCCGCTGTGGGATATGTATAAGGACGGTATAGATCTTTCACAGGTGAAGTGGGCGGCACACTAAGTATTTTACTGGTTGTAGAAGTACAAAACCTATTTAACTAAGTAACAGTCAATATGACTGTGAGGCAGGTGCAACATGGCATACAGCGATAAAGTTTTAGATCACTACGAAAACCCACGTAACGTGGGCACTATGGAAAAAGATGACCCCTCAGTCGGTACCGGTATGGTCGGCGCGCCTGCCTGTGGTGATGTGATGCGTTTGCAAATTAAGGTCAGCGATGATGGTGTGATTGAAGATGCGCGCTTTAAAACCTATGGTTGCGGTTCAGCTATTGCATCCAGCTCACTATTGACAGAGTGGGTTAAAGGTAAAACCCTTGATGAAGCAGGACAGATAAAAAACACGGAGCTTGCTGAAGAACTGGCATTACCACCAGTAAAGATTCATTGCTCAGTGTTGGCTGAAGATGCCATCAAAGCTGCTATTGAAGACTACCGCGGCAAAGCAAGTGGCAAAAATTCCAACGAGGCCGCATAGATTGTTTATTGGTAAAAAATTAGACCGTAAAAATTAAAGAAGTATTTATCATGACGATTACATTGACGGAATCAGCCGCGGATAGAATTAAGTCTTTTCTTGATAATAGAGGCAAGGGTGTTGGGCTGCGTCTCGGCGTTAAGACTACGGGTTGTTCGGGTATGGCATACATTATTGAGTTCGCTGATGAAATCGATGATGATGATAATGTTTTTGAGGATAAAGGCGTAAAAGTACTGATTGATCCAAAGAGCCTGATTTATCTTGATGGTACTGAGGTGGATTTTACGAAGGAAGGTTTGAATGAGGGATTCAAATTTAATAATCCGAATGTCAAAGACAGCTGTGGTTGTGGCGAAAGTTTCACGGTGTGATTCCTAATATCTAAACGGTTTTATTTCTAGCATGCAATCGGCGAATCTTTCTAGCAATTATTTTGCACTTTTTGATATGCCGGTATCTTTCGATATCGATCGTAAAATATTAACCGAACGCTATCGTACGCTGCAGCGAACTGTGCATCCTGATCGATTTGCCAACGCCGCTGGATCAGAGCGGCTTTTATCTGTGCAGATGGCAGCCCGTATAAATGAGGGTTTTCAGACGTTGAAAGACCCGCTTGCAAGAGGGCGTTATCTGCTGGAATTGCGTGGCGTTGAATTGAATGACCTGGACACAGCTTTTGATGGCGTGTTCTTGATGGAACAGATGGAATTGCGCGAACGTTTGGCTGATGTGAAAGATAGTACTGATCCACATCAACAATTACAAAAAATAACCAGCGATATTGTCGCAAGAATTAAAGAGATCACGGAAGAATTGGCGATTCTTTTTACAGATAATAATGATGCATCATTAGAGAAAGCTAGAGATTTAACGAGAAAATTGCAGTTCTTCCGAAAACTGGAACAAGAGACTGATGCGCTGGATGATGATTTAGACGTTTACTGACTTTCTGGTTATTTCCTGTTTATTAAGGAAAAGCCGGAAAACTACAACGAATTAAAGAACCAGATTTAAGATACTAATTTAAGATACCAGGCAATATGGCATTACTTCAAATAAGCGAACCAGGTCAGACCGCTACGCCACATCAGCGAAAGCTGGCTGCGGGGATTGACCTTGGAACAACCAATTCTCTGGTTGCCACAGTACGCAGTGGTAAGTCAGAAACGCTCCCCGGTCTTGATGGTAATCATTTATTAGCCTCAGTTGTGCGTTACCGTGAGGGTGAATCACCCCAGGTTGGTTCGGTGGCTAAACAATCATCCATTGAAGATCCTCGTAATACTATTGTTTCGGTTAAGCGTTATTTGGGCAGGGGACTTGCAGATATTTGTAAACAGTGTTCCTGGAAAGAATACGACTTTGTGGACAGTGAAGCATCTGTCCCACGAATAAGAACGCTAGGTGGTGATGTTACTCCTGTTGAGATTTCGGCGGAAATTTTAAAAGTATTGAAACAGCGCGCAGAAAATAGTCTGGGCGGTGAGCTGACAGGGGTTGTTGTTACCGTTCCAGCTTATTTTGACGATGCTCAACGCCAGGCCACAAAAGATTCTGCCCAGTTAGCGGGCTTGAATGTTTTAAGGCTACTTAACGAGCCCACTGCTGCTGCGGTTGCTTATGGCCTGGATCGTGGCTCAGAAGGCATTCATGTCGTTTATGATCTTGGTGGAGGTACATTCGATATATCAATTTTGCATCTTAACCGTGGTGTTTTTGAAGTGATGGCTACGGCTGGCAACACCGCTTTAGGTGGTGATGATATTGATCACGCGATTGGCGAATGGATGTATGAACAAGCCGTAATGAAAGAGGCTGTATCTGATAGCCAGTCACGCGCAATTCTTGCTGAAGCATGTCGCGCTAAAGAAACCTTATCAGTTGAAGAATCCGTTGCTATCTCCATCCCCTGTCCTGATGGTGATTGTTGGGAAGGTGAGTTATCCCGCAGTCAACTGTATGAAATTATTGATCCTTTGATAAATCAGACTTTATCTCCATGCAAGCGTGCGCTCCGAGATGCTGGGGTAGATGTAAGCGAAATAGAAGATGTTGTGATGGTGGGCGGTTCTACACGTTCCCCCAGGGTGCGCGAACTGGTTGGAGAATTCTTTCAGTGTGAACCTATGGTAGACATAGATCCTGATAAGGTTGTTGCTGTTGGTGCGGCTATTCAGGCTGATATTCTGGTGGGTAATAAACCAGACGATGAAATGTTGTTGCTGGATGTTATCCCTTTATCGTTGGGTATTGAAACCATGGGTGGGTTAGTAGAAAAAATAATTTCTCGTAATACCACTATTCCTTCTGCAAAAGCACAGGATTTTACAACATTTAAAGATGGTCAAACTGCGTTAGCTGTGCACGTATTGCAAGGTGAGCGAGAGTTGGTAAGTGACTGTCGTTCGTTGGCGCGATTTGAATTACGGGGCATTCCCCCGATGACAGCAGGTGCTGCACACATACGTGTTACTTTTCAGGTTGACGCAGATGGTTTGTTGTCAGTTACGGCGCGGGAACAAATTTCGGGTGTTGAAAGTACCGTGCAGGTGAAGCCTTCCTTTGGGTTGTCTGATACTGAAATTGCTTCTATGTTGCGAGATTCAATGGATCATGCACAGGAAGATGTGATGTCACGGACTTTACGAGAGCAACAGGTTGAGGCTGATCGAATACTAGAATCAGTGGAAGCGGCTGTTGAGGCAGATGGTCAGTTGCTCGTAAACAATGAGCGAAAATTGATTGAAGCGGCGGTTAAGATGCTGCATGAAGTTCGAGATGGCGCTGACCCACGCCGGATCAAGTACGCGATCGAAGAATTGAATAAGACCAGTACGGATTTTGCTGCACGCCGAATGGATACCAGCATTAAAAAAGCAATGGCTGGCCACAAAGTTGATGAGTTTAGTTAATCAGGAATTGATGCTTCTGCTAAAACTTAGCAGGGGAAGTTTAAGAATACCCATTTGAGAAAATTTTAGAAATGCCACAAATTATTTTTTTACCTCACGAAGAAATCTGCCCAGAGGGTGCCGTAATTGAAGCCAAAACTGGTGATACTATCTGTGATGCGGCATTGGCCAATGGTTTAGATATTGAGCACGCCTGTGAAAAGTCCTGTGCCTGTACCACCTGTCACGTGGTGATTCGTGAAGGCTTTAATTCCCTGGAGGAGTCAACTGAAGAGGAAGACGATTTGTTGGATAAAGCCTGGGGGCTGGAGCCAGATTCACGCTTGAGCTGTCAGGCGAGGGTAGGCACTGAGGATATGGTGGTCGAAATCCCCAAATACACCATAAACATGGTGTCTGAAAATCATTAGGCGGAGTGGCTCACTATGGGTTTGAAGTGGACAGAATCACTGGAAATTGCCATTGCGCTGGATGAAGCGCATCCTGATGCGGATCCCAGCCAGGTAAATTTTGTGGATCTCCGTAACTGGATTCAGGCGCTGGATGAGTTTGATGATGTCCCAGAGCATTGTGGCGAACGTATTCTTGAGGCTGCCCAGGCCGCGTGGATCGAGGAACGCGAGTAACCCCCTCATTATGATATAAAAATGGCCCGAAAATCCCCTTTTCAGGCCATTTTGCAAGAGCCTCCCCGTTTCTGCTGCTTTCGCTCTAATCCTGCACCATCTTCAGTCCAACAAATGTCCGAAAATAGTCGATTTTCCCTCTAGGGGTTTCTCCCAATTCTCTAGTATAATAAGGGGTTTAGAGAAGCCAGGATCATTTTTAGGGGATATTTTGTGACAATTGAGAGAACCTTTTCCATCGTTAAACCTGATGCAGTAGCCAATAATCATATTGGCGCTATCTACGCCCGTTTTGAGAAGGCAGGCCTGAAAATTATTGCGTCGAAAATGTTGCACCTTGGTCGTGATAAGGCCGAAGGTTTTTATGCTGTGCACAAAGAGCGTCCATTCTTTAATGATCTTGTAGAGTTCATGATTTCCGGGCCGGTAATGGTTCAGGTTCTGGAGGGTGAGGATGCCATTCTGACCAACCGTACCGTTATGGGCGCCACCAATCCTAAAGAAGCTGATGCCGGTACGATACGCGCTGATTTTGCCAGCTCCATTGATGAAAATGCCGTACATGGTTCTGATGCTCCGGAAACAGCCGCCGTTGAAATTGCTTATTTCTTTTCTGATGACGAAATTTCTGCGCGTACACGCTAGGCTTTAAATCGGAATTATCTTATGAGTGCCAAAATTAATCTGCTGGATTTGAACCGTGCGGACATGGAGATTTTTTTTACCGGTTTGGGTGAAAAAAGTTTTCGTGCCAAGCAGGTTATTCAGTGGCTGCATCAATATGCTGTGAGTGATTTTGATGAGATGACTAACCTGAGTAAGGCTTTGCGTGCCCGGCTTAAAGAAACAGCTGAAATTCGAACCCCTGAAGTTTTACTGGATCAGGTCTCCAGTGATGGTACTCACAAATGGCTATTGAAGCTCGACAATGGTAATTCAGTGGAAACTGTTTTTATCCCGGAGAAGACCCGGGGTACTTTATGTGTTTCTTCTCAGGTTGGTTGCGCGCTGGAATGTTCTTTTTGTTCGACAGGGCAGCAAGGCTTCAATCGAAATTTATCTGTTGCGGAAATCATTGGCCAAATATGGGTGGCGAATAAAGCACTGGGGAGAGACCCGAAGGGTGACAGGGTTATCTCCAATATTGTATTCATGGGGATGGGTGAACCACTGTTAAATTTTGATAACACGGTAAAAGCTATCGACCTACTGATGGATGACTTTGCCTATGGGTTGTCGAAACGTCGTGTGACAGTAAGTACTTCAGGCGTAGTGCCAGCCCTGGGTCGCCTGAAAGAGGTTAGTGATGTAGCGCTTGCACTTTCTTTGCATGCGCCTACTGATGAGTTACGAAATGAATTGGTGCCACTCAATAAGAAATATCCTATTAGCGAAGTGTTAGATGCCTGTAAAAATTATATAGAAGGTGATACGCGTCGCAAGATAACGATTGAGTACGTAATGCTTGATGGGGTGAATGATAAACCCGAGCATGCCAGGGCGTTGGTAAAAGTGCTTCGCGGTGTGCCGTCGAAAGTCAATTTAATCCCTTTTAATCCATTTCCTGATACCCAGTATAGTCGTTCTAGTGATGCAGCTATAGATCGCTTTCGAGACATATTAATTAAGGGTGGTTTGATAACTATTACTCGTCGGACCCGAGGTGATGACATTGATGCTGCATGTGGTCAATTAGTCGGAAAAGTAATGGATAAAACAAAGCGTACTCAAAGTGTATCCCAACCATCTCAAAAAAAGGTAGCGACAGGATGAGTCAGGCGCGGGTATTAACTATAGTTAGTTTAAGCTTTTTGTTGCTGGCCTGTGCGGGGACTCAACAACAGGAAGATAATCATAAAATTGCAGAAAGTAATTGGCGGCTTGGGGTTGGTTATTTTAGACAGGGGAAAGTGGAAGCATCGCTGGAAAAATTCAAAAAAGCGCTAAAAGCGGTACCGGATTATCCTGAGGCGCATAGCAGTATTGCGGTGGTTTATCAGGAACTGGGTGAAGATGAAAAAGCTAGAGAACATTATGAAACTGCGCTGGAGTTAAGGCCGGAAAATGGCGATATTCATAATAATTTCGCCAATCTATTATGTAAGATCGGACAACCATTAGAAGCTGAGCGACATTATTTACAATCCTTAGACAGTCGTGGTTACCGTACACCTGCTCAGGCACTAGAAAATTTAGGTATTTGTATTATGCAAGTACCAGATTATGGTAAAGCTGAAAAGTATTTACGACAAGCTTTGCAATTAAACCCTAAGTTGCCTGGTGCACTACTTCAAATGGTACGTATTGGAATTGAAAAGAAACGTTACATGTCTGGCCGGGCCTATTTGCAGCGATATCAGGAAGTCGCAAAAATGAATCCGCCCAGCTTGATGTTGGGTATTCAGGTAGAGAAGAAGCTTGGCGATAAAAAAGCTGTGATGGATTACGAGTCACAATTGCGCAGAAATTTCCCGGACTCCAACGAAACTAAAAAATTGTTGGAATCTAAGTATGGTAAGAAATAGGTGAATCACTTCGATGAAAATAACATCGAATCTTCGGATTCTGCTGGGGGCCCGCCGCCGGGTGCTCGATTACGTAGAGCAAGAGAGGCTTGCGAATTAAGCCGTGAAGAAGTAGCAAGCCATTTGAAGTTGAGTGTTGGAAAAATTGAATCTCTAGAGCTGGGAGAAGTAGAAAAGATAGCGCCCCCCGTTTTTGTTGCTGGTTATTTACGATCTTATGCCAAGCTGGTCAATTTATCTGGCGATGAAATTGTTGCTGATTTTAAGGCGCTGGCAGAAATGGAGTTACCGTCAATGGATCCTGCCTCTAGCCCAGCAGCCAATGATTACGGGCAGGTTAGCAAAGCTTCATCGTTGAACATGTCCTTAAGTGGTAGTACTGGTTTGGGTATGGCGCTTATGTGGGGCGTCGTTATTGTTTTGCTGGTTGTTGGCGTTTATATTTTTTTGACCAATGATAATAGAGTTTCAACAGCGGTGAATATTAGTAGTGATGGCATAAGTGAAACTGATTCTGTAATGGATTCGATAGCGGATAATCCTATAAACAAGGTGACACCCGATAAAGGAGTTTCGACCCCTCAGGAATTAATGAAGCCCTCTTTAAGAAAGGAAGAATCATTAAGTAAGCCTGCTAAAGCGTCAATCCCAGCGCCATTTGCAGAACCATTAAAAAATAATGTCAGAAAACATGCACAGCTTGAAGATGTGGTACCGAGTAAAGCTCTTTCTGAATTAACTTTGTACTTTACTAAAGAGTCCTGGGTTGAGGTTACTGATTCGAAAGATGAACGTCTTTTGTACAGGCTGGGTAAGGAAGGAATGTCGCACACTGTCGCTGGAATAGCTCCTTTTAATGTGCGCTTAGGTTTTGTTAAGGGTGTGAGTATTATGTTTAATGGTGAGCCTCACGATCTCTCACGTTTTGCTAGCAGGAAAAGTGCACGATTCCTGGTTGGTGAAGTAAGGTGACCAAATGAGCGGTAGCCAGAAAACATTTATTTCGGAATAGACTAATCATGATTGATAAACCAGAATATCAACAAATTAAACGCCGCAAATCTCGTCAGATTAAAGTGGGAGATGTGCTGGTGGGTGGTGATGCGCCTGTGTCTGTTCAGAGTATGACCAATACTGAAACGATGGATGTTGATGCAACCGTCGCTCAGATAGAAGCATTAGAAAATGCCGGTGTCGACATCGTGCGCGTCTCTGTACCCAGCATGGATGCCGCGGAAGCATTTGGTAAAATTAAACAACGGGTTAATGTTCCGCTGATTAGTGACATCCATTTTGATTATAAAATTGCACTTCGGGTGGCTGAGCTGGGTGTGGATTGTTTGCGAATCAATCCAGGTAACATCGGTCGTGAAGATCGGGTGCAAGCAGTGGTGTCTGCAGCTCGTGATAATGGCATACCAATAAGAATTGGTGTAAATGCAGGTTCGCTGGAAAAAGATTTACAGAAGAAATATGGGGAACCCACTCCAGAAGCTTTGGTCGAATCAGCTATGCGGCATATCGATATACTAGACAGGCTTGATTTCCAGGATTTTAAAATCAGCCTTAAAGCTTCGGATGTGTTTATGACGGTGGCGGCTTATCAAAAATTGGCAAGCCAGATTGAACAACCTTTACACCTGGGAATAACCGAAGCCGGTGGTATACGTGCTGGCGCAGTAAAATCTGCGATTGGTTTAGGCATGCTTTTGGCGCAAGGAATTGGAGATACCATTCGGGTTTCTCTCGCGGCAGACCCCGTGCAAGAGGTGAAAGTTGGTTTTGATATTCTCAAGAGCTTACATGTTCGTAGCAAAGGTATAAACCTGATCGCCTGTCCTTCGTGCTCGCGACAACAGTTTGATGTGGTTTCTACGGTAAATGCACTTGAAGAAAGGCTTGAAGATATTCTGGAGCCAATGGATGTGGCTGTTATCGGTTGTGTTGTTAATGGGCCTGGCGAAGCGCGTGAAGCGGATATTGGTTTGACCGGTGGTGAGCCAAATCTTTTGTATATGGGGGGTAAGCCTGATCATAAGGTAAGTAATGAAGATTTACTTGATGAGCTTGAGCGAGCAGTTCGGGCTGAAGTTAAACGTCGTCAGGAAAATTCAGGTCAGTTGGGGGATATTGAAATCAAGCAGATCGCCCGGTAATAAATTAGGTAATTAGTATTCCAATAATCTTTTATTGATAACAGTTATAAACAACAATTTTGAAAAATAAAAACAAATTTTCACGGGAATAAATACTTGGCTCAGAAGATTATACAAGCCATTCGGGGGATGAATGACATTCTACCGGATGACACTCCTTATTGGCAGGAACTTGAAGCGACAATACGTGATGTATTAATGGCCTATGGTTATCAGGAAATTCGTACCCCTGTCCTGGAGAAAACCGATTTGTTTAAGCGCTCTATTGGTGAAGTTACCGATATTGTTGAAAAGGAAATGTACAGTTTTGAAGATAGAAATGGCGACAGCTTAACACTGCGCCCGGAAGGTACCGCTTCCTGTGTGCGCGCGGCGATTCAGAACGGGTTATTACACAATCAGGTGCAACGACTCTGGTACATGGGGCCAATGTTTCGCCATGAGCGCCCACAGAAAGGGCGCTATCGTCAGTTCCACCAGATTGGAGTAGAAACATTTGGCATGACAGGCCCTGATTTAGATGCAGAATTGATTCTGTTGACGGCGAGATTATGGAAGAATCTGGGGCTGGATGGACTGGAGCTGCAAATAAATTCTCTTGGTACTAGTGAGGCAAGAAAAGTCTACCGTGAAAAATTAGTAGAATACTTCACCACCAATAAAAATCAGCTTGATGAAGATAGTTTGCGTCGTCTGGGAAGCAATCCAATGAGGATTCTGGATACCAAAAATCCGGATATGCGGGCAGTAGTTGAAGGTGCACCTAAATTAACCGAGTATCTTGATGCTGAATCACAGGCGCATTTTGATAGCCTATGCAGGTTGTTGGATGCTGCAGGGGTAAAGTACCGTATCAATCCATGTCTGGTACGTGGCCTGGATTATTATAGCCGTACAGTATTTGAATGGGTTACTGATAAATTAGGAGCACAAGGAACAGTATGTGCTGGTGGGCGTTTTGATGCGTTGGTAGAACAGCTTGGCGGAAAACCTGTTCCTGCTGCTGGTTTCGCTTTGGGTCTGGAGCGATTACTAGAGTTAGTGCGAGAGAACCTCCAGCCAGATAATTTGCCCCATGCTTATCTTGTACTGGTGGGTGAAATGACACAACAACCAGGTCTTGTGTTGGCAGAGCGATTGCGAGATAAGATACCTGGTTTTCGAGTGCTTACGCATTGTGGTGGTGGTAGTTTCAAGAGTCAGTTTAAAAAAGCAGATAAAAGTGGAGCAAAAGTGGCATTGATTCTGGGTGATGATGAAATATCTAATTTAACAATCAGTGTCAAGTTTTTACGAGAAGATAAACCCCAGCAAACAATAGAACAGAGTGTGTTATCAGAATGGCTGGTTAGTTATTTCGATGATACTGGATTAAATTTAGCAAACTAATTATTGAGAGAGTGGAGATAACGTAGTGGAAATTCATTCAACAGAAGAACAACAAGTTGAAGCTATCAAAAAATGGTGGAAAGAAAATAGATGGTCTCTTATCGGGGGTGTGGCAATTGGTGTTGCCGCTTTGGTAGGTGGTCGCGCGTGGATTGATGGCCAAAATTCCTATATGGAATCCGCATCTACTGAATACCTGAACATGCAGGAAAAGATGATGTCGGGAAATATTGATGGAGCGACTACACATGGCGCACAATTGCTAGGTCAATATTCGGATACCCCCTATGCTGCATTAGCTGCTATGACAATGGCAAGGGTAAAAACGGATGCTGGCGATCTTGTTGCTGCTTCATCACATTTGCGTTGGGCGTTGGATAATTCTTCTCAGGATACTGTAAAGCATGAGGCCAGGCTGAGGTTGAGTAGAATATTGTTAGCAGAGAAAAATATGACTGAAGCTCTGGCTATATTGAATATTCCCGATACTGGAGTTTACACGTCTGCCTATGAGCATCTGAAAGGTGATATTTATACCGTTGATGGGAAGCCAGAATCTGCACGCACAGCTTATACAAGAGCACTGAAACAATTGTCTCCAGGAGCTCCGGATCGCAACAGCTTACAAATGAAACTGGATGATCTTGGCTCAGTCAATACAGTAATGACCACAGAGAGCATGTCCTGATTATGCGTTTACTCGTAGTCACTTTATTAACGGTATTGTTGTTAGCCTCCTGTGGTTCAGCACCTAAAGATTACTCTGGTGCGGAAAAACTTAAACCGATTGTTTCAGAGTTGATGGTTGTTCCGCTGTGGGTGAAAAAAACTGGCGAAGTACCGATATCTGCAAATGCCCAATTACCGCCCGCCATTGTGGATAATGAATTATATATAGCCAGTGTAAATGGTGATGTCAGGTTGATGGATTCAGAAAACGGTGAATGGTTATGGGCAATTTCTCTCAATGAAAATCTAACCAGTGGTCCTGGCGTTGGCGAAAATTTAATTTTCATCGGCTCACGTAATGCAGAAATTATTGCCCTGGATAAAAGTTCTGGTGAAGAACGCTGGCGCGTTAGGCTGACATCTGGAATGTTGGCTACACCATTGGTATCTGGGCATTCTCTCTTTGTTCAAACCATAGATGGGAAAATGATTTCTCTTGATGCAACGTCAGGAAAACTTATCTGGAGCTATAACCATGATATTCCAAAATTAACGTTGCGTGGCACAGCAACCCCCATAATTAATGGGGATAAAATCATTGCAGGTTTTGCTGATGGAAAACTGGTCTCTCTTAATTCAGAAACAGGAGAGGTTAACTGGAAGGCAACTATCACTGTACCCAGAGGCAGGACAGATTTGGAACGGCTATCTGATATCGATGGTTTATTTCAGACCTCCAATGACAGCGTTTATGTTGCGAGTTATCAGGGTCGCGTGGCATCTGTTTCAACAATCGATGGCACAATTCAGTGGGCGCGGAAAATGTCTTCCTATAAAGGGCTTGCTGTTACTACAGCTCGTATATACGTTAGTGATGCAGAAGGACAGGTGTGGTCCCTGGATGCGCGCACCGGGGCAACGCTATGGAGGCAAAATAATTTAAAAGGCCGTGAAATCAGTACACCAGTAGTTATGGATAATGCTGTGGTTGTCGCAGACTATGAAGGTTATGCCCATTGGTTGTCTGTGGAAGATGGCAAGATTATTGCGAGGCAAAGCATGAGTGAAGCCTGGAATGAAGCTAATGAGCCTGATAGTTTTTTCGATGAAAATGAGGATGGAAATTTTCCACGGTTAGTTACTGTTTCCCCATTCGTAAGCAATAGTACCCTCTACGTTAGGGACAATACCGGAGCGTTTGCAGCATTCCAGATAGAGTCTGAAACGCGTTGATTCTTCGGTAAGGTTATTCAAGTCAAAAATAGGTTAACTCCAGGTTTAATAAAACAGTGAAACCAGTTATCGCCCTTGTTGGGCGCCCCAATGTTGGAAAGTCGACACTTTTTAACTGTCTTACACGTTCGCGTGATGCGCTGGTGGCGGATCAGCCAGGGCTAACACGCGACCGTAAATACGGTGATGGAAAACTCGGAGACAGGCCATACCTGGTAGTGGATACCGGAGGTATGACCGGTAATGCAGAAGGTATTGATGAGCTCATGGCTGATCAGGCCTGGTTGGCGGTTGAAGAGGCTGATGTCATTTTGTTTCTTGTTGATGCCCGCGATGGTTTAAATCCGGGTGATGATGAAATTGCCAGAAAACTTAGAAGCTCCAGCAAAACGGTTTATCTGATCGTCAATAAAATAGATGGTTCTGATCCAAGCGTAGTGATTGCCGATTTTTATAATCTTGGTATTGGCGAACCATATGGTATTACGGCAACTCAAGGTGCTGGTGTGCGTGACCTCATGGATTTTGTACTCAGTGAGCTTCCCGAAGAGGAGAGTGAAGAAGAGGAAGAAGACCATGGCATAAAAATCGCGATTGTTGGCCGGCCTAATGTGGGTAAATCGACGCTGATCAACAGAATATTAGGTGAAGAACGTGTACTAACGTTTGATATGCCAGGTACAACACGTGACAGTATTTTTGTACCTTTCGAGCGCAGAGGCCAGCGTTACACCTTTATTGATACGGCTGGCGTGCGACGTCGTAGGAAAGTCTACGATAAACTGGAAAAATTCAGTGTAATAAAGGCATTACAGGCGATCGAGGAAGCACATGTAGTGGTTCTGGTTATTGATGCCCATCAGGGAATCAGCGATCAGGATCTTCACCTCCTGGGGTTTGTTCTGGATAAAGGTCGTTCGTTGGTAATAGCGGTCAATAAGTGGGATGGCCTTGATAGTTCGGAGCGAGAACGAGTTAAGTATGAATTAGGGCGTCGATTACAATTCGTAGATTTTGCCAGTATGTATTTTATTTCAGCATTGCATGGCTCGGGTGTGGGCGATTTATTCAAACCTATTCAGAAGGCTTATATTTCAGCGACAAAGAATTTTCCAACGCCAGAGCTAACTCGCATTCTTGAAAAAGCGGTTACTGATCATCAGCCACCATTAGTTCGTGGGCGGCGCATTAAGCTACGCTATGCACATCAGGGCGGCAGAAATCCACCAACTATTATTATCCACGGTAATCAAACAAAAGATGTTCCTGCTGCCTACCAGCGTTATCTGGCCAACATTTACCGTAAAGCATTAAAGTTGGAGGGAACACCGGTTCGTATCAATTTTAAAACCGGGGATAACCCATTTAAAGGAAGAAAAAACAAATTGACTAAAAGTCAAATTGATAAACGACAACGACTTAAAAAATTCGTAAAGAAAAAAGATAAAAAGCATTAGTTCTTTGTGTGTTAGAAAAGTGTAATTGACTGCTCAGCAGAGTTTAATGGCGTAAATGGAAGCTGCTCGGGCACTTCGTGATATTCCCCGGAAGTAATTGCCATCCACATCAAACCGGCCATAGAGCTAACCCCCAGTTTTCGCATAATGTGAGCACGATGGGTTTCAATAGTTTTTGTGCTTAAGCCAAGAATGTTGGCAATAATTTTGTTGGCTTTTCCCTGAATAAGGAATCGTAATACCTCTTCTTCCCGTTGAGACAGATTCCCAATTTTTTCCATTATCCTGGAGTGTTGCTGTTTTATCTCCCGTATTTTACGGTCAATCCCCATTGCTTTCTGTATGCTATCCAAAAGTAGTTGTTCATCGAAAGGTTTCTCAAGAAAATCGATAGCGCCAGCTTTCATTGTGCGAACTGCAATTGAAATATTGCTATTACTGGTCAGAAATATAATGGGGATATGTATATCCTTTCTTTGGAAATGATCCTGTAGCTCCAGGCCACTAATTTTAGGTAGCCGAACATCCATGATTAAACAGCCCGGCATATCCTGATGGTGAGCACTTAGGAAATCATGAACGCAGTCGAATGCTGCAACCTGGTAGCCTATAGATTCCACAAATAAGATTAAGCTGTCGCGTGTATCGAGGTCGTCATCAACAATAAAAACGGTTGGGTGGGGGAGTTCTTTTTGCGTGAAGTTCTGGCTAGGATTCGTTGGCACATCTGCTCCTTTACTTCCGTGTGAGGTCTTAGGGAAACAGCTGAGCAAATCCTAACGATAGTTTTTCTATTTAGCAACAGAAAGTCGCAACAGAAAGTCGCAACAGAAAATGTAGCCGTCAATATGGAATGATTATTTTTAAAGTGAACTGTAACTGACAAAGTCACCACCGTAACCAGTAGTCCACCTCCTGATCAATTAAAAAGTTTTCAGCTTCGCCGCCATTAAGTAGGGCAAGAGTGCTCATCATTCCAGCATCTGTACAGGTATCAGCTGCAACGGTTACGGATGCGGGTGTATTGTTAACTGGCCAGCCTGTTCGAGGGTCAAGGATATGGCCATATCGTTTATCATCTTTAATCAGAAAGCGTCGGCTGTCACCGCTGGTGGCGACTCCACCGCTAGATAATGCAATTAATGTGCGGGTATTATTTTTGTCATGATCAATGGTATCTCCATTGATTCCTGTATCAATACCAATCGTCCAGCTTCGGCCGCGTTGATTTTTTGGTGCCAGGACAGATATATCGCCACCAAAATTAAGAAGGACAGAGCCCCGTTGGTGCTGCAGGTCCTGCGAATCAAAAAAAGATTGCACCTGTTGTGCGGCTCGGTCGACGGCATACTCTTTGCCTACGCCACCCAGATCAATTTCCATGCCTTTGGGTAAAGTGATATCTGGACTTTCCCATTGTATTTTTTCCCAGCCTATTAAGGGAAGCAACGCCTCAATATCAGCTTGTTCAGGGATATTGTCACTGCCGTCAAATTTCCAGGCTCGTCGAAGCACGCCAGATGTTATATCAAATCGCGCTTCGCTTAATTCAAATAATTTTTGCGAATAATCCAGTAAGCGGGCAGTTTCTTCATCTACTGTAATTTTGTTACCGGAATTGATCTGGTGAATAATATTGTCTTCACGATATCGGCTTAATTTATGTTCAATACGTTTTGCTTCACTTTCTGCGATATTGGTTATCTGCCTGGCAATAGATTCATCGGTTGTGTCGACAAGAATCTCGCAAGGGCTGGCCATAGCGCTGAAGTGGCCAGTGAAGTAATCCTGTCTTTGTTCCAGGGTTGGCATTGCGAGTTTTTTATTTATGCTCGTTCAGTTGATCGCCAAGCTGTTTAGTGAGGAGTGCCGTAATTTCTTTTACACGTTGATTTGTATAGGGCTCTTTTTCTTTTGCTCCCCACACAACATTTGGCCAGCAATAATCCGAGGGAGAACGACCCACAATATGAATATGCAGTTGTGAAACAATATTACCGATGGCTGCAATATTGAGTTTTTGCACATCAAAATTCCCTTTCACAAAACCCGATATCAGGTTAATTTCTTTCAGAAGAATTTCCTGATCAGCTTGAGATAGGTCGGTCATTTCTGATTTGGTGGTTTCCGGTACCAGAATAAACCATGGCGCTAATGAATTGTTCATTAATAATAGTAAGCTAATATCCAGTTTCCCCAAAATATGGCAATCTTTAGCAAGTCTTGGATCTAGTTCGATGTTATACATATCATTATTTATCGTATTGATTTTAATTATTTCCGAATATTTTTTTCAGAAACTTTGAAAGGATATCAGTATTCAAAGATATTCCAGCTTGTATGATGTTGGCATCCATATCCGGATACAGGTTCACGTTCTGAAGTTTCCCGACGGCATCTCTGCTTTCAGTTTCACCTCGCTGCTGCATGGTTTCAACACGAAGGCTTATTTCGGCCCCATTATCGAAGAATATGCCATATTTTAGGCCAAGTGTTTGGGTGGTGAAGTTGCCTAGCCGGTAATCTGCGCTGGCATAGCCCAACGTAAGTTCTTCTCCATCGATTAAAGTCTGTCGATAAAAGCTAGCGGCAGTTTGTTGGTAATACCGAACATGTGGTTGTAAGTAATGGCCACCACCAATTTCCCAGCGATAGCGTAAATCTACCGTGTGGGAAGTAATGTCCCAGTCATCCCAAAAATACCGATATGAGATATTGATAACATCTTCGTTGGATAATTGGTGCACACCTTTCCAGAAAATACTTTGGTAGGTTCGATTGCTGGGGCGTTTTTCATATACGTAGGGGCTAGCTGTTACACGTAGTTCACCACTGCTATCATTTTTGAGCACACTGAGTATCTTGTATGGGTCATTTAGGTAACCGCTACTGTTTCCAATGCTGTAATTCAGCTGGGCTAATGTAAAGCGGTTGATGATTTGTGTAACACCAATTAACAGTTCACCAACATTTTTTGACTCCCCTTTGAAAAAACCATCGTCATCATCGCCATCTTCATCGTCTTCACCTGGAGGGGAAGGTGGAGCAGGGAAGTCGGCACTGGGCATGGTGGTTAATCCTTCAGGCTTACCCCCTTGAGGATTTACTTTATCGAGGTTTGCCGATACGCCAATTGCGAGTGTGGTTTGTTTCTGATTAAGATCTTTAGAAAAGGTGGAGGACAGGCCGAGCGAGGTGTAGTCAGCTTCGATTGAAAAATTAAAGCCAAAAACCCCTTTTAGGGTATCAGTGAGTGGTTTTTCCCAGTCTGTGCTTATCGCTAGTCGAAAATCATTGAAGCTATCATCCAGAGGTATTTCATTGGCAGAAGTGGTGTAGGTATCTTCGCCAGAGGGTGAGGTAAAGGTTTGTGCTGTATCTGTTGGGGCAGCACCATTTGGCGACGCACCAGTTAACGCATCAGCTACAAGTCTAAAACCTATAAATTCATCGTCGCCAATCTCCTTTCGCAAAGCGAGTACCGGTTTAAAGGCGCTTACCCTGTCTCTTTCTGAATAGATTAATAGTGAGCTATCAATTTCCCATGGCGCCTGATATTCCTCCGCTATTGATGATTGCGGTGAGATGACCAGTAATGAACAGGTAGCAAGCGCCAGTGATTCGCGAATGGGTTTGGTATTTTTATGACGGCGAGTATTTGGTGGAATATTTTTCGGCATTAGTTACACCCGCAACCACCACCACCCACACCCTGGCCTCCTACTGAGGCTTCCTTGCTGAAGTAAATATGTTCATCCGCATAGTTTTCCAGTGGGTCGGAAATCAGTTGCATCTTTTTTTGTGCCAGTATATCGCGGTCCCAGGGTTCCACCGGTTCCAGGCTACAGGCGCTTAATCCGTAAAAGGCGATTAGGAAAACACAAAACCGAAGAAGAATATTCATGTAAGTGAATGATTGCTTCAGATTATAGTTTGAGGGCGGCTTTAATTTCGGCTTCTATTTTTTTGCTTCGGCTGGTTCTAAAACCCAAATGAGTGCTGATTATGTTTCCATTGCGATCGATAAGGTATGAGCTGGGCATGGCGCGCAGTTTGTAGAGTTTGGCGACCTTTTTCCCAGGGTCGTGTGCGCTGATAAAGCTGGGATTAAGTTCCTGGATAAACTTTTCTGCGAGCTCGTATTTAGCATCAACGCTGATTGCCACGATGGTAAGCCCATCTTCGTGATAGCGGGTGTGCATTTCTTTCATCCATGGGAAAGACTTTCGACAAGGTGGGCACCAGGTGGCCCAAAAATCTACGTACACCACGTGCCCCCTTAGGTCTTTGAGGTTGACCTTGCCTTCCTTGTTAATCATGGGCAGGGAAAAATCAGGGGCTGCAGAATTATCAGATGGGCTGGCAAAGGTATTGTTGGCAAAGGTGCCAAGGGATAAAATACAAAGACAGGTGACAAAATAACGGTTGAAACGAACTGACATAGGGAAAGACCTCAAATTACTTTTTTACTTTCATTGCTACATAAACGCTCATGTTTCCATGGCTATGACTCATAGATACGATATTAAAGCTTCCCTTGAAGGAAAGCACTGGCTACAAGTCGCCCTCCATCCTCAATTTCCGTATTAAGCTATGTTATTGACACTATATCGCTTCCCCGGTTCCTGGCGTTGTCTGTCTGACTATACAGTCGACGTAATGGAATCAGTATTGGTTCCGATAATCACTGTAACGCATTGTTTTTGTTCACAGTTGGCTGCTTTTGTCAGCCAGGTAAAGAACATAAATTGTTAGGGTAGTGAGCCGGAAAGCTCATACCTGCCTACTTTTAGCTTTGATCGCGTGTGAAGTGCGAACCCTGGTTTTTTTCGTTATTATGAGCGCCCGCAACTCCTGGCCAAACATGAGATACAGAGGCGATTATTGATGGACTTTAGCTTTATGCAGGGCGAGAACCTGTGGATCTATCAGGTTTTTGCGGTGGTTTTTGCCGCGCTCCTGGCCGATTTTTTCCAGCGCCGGGTGCTGCGACGCCTGGCAAGGCAACTGAAGAAAACCCCAAATCCCTGGGATGATGCAACTCTGGATGCCTTACGCAAACCGTTGAGTTTGCTTATCTGGGTGGTGGGGTTGAGCCTGGCAGCAGAAATCACCGGCAGACAGACGGACTCTTCTTTCTTTGAGGTGGTAGAACCTGTCAGGGAAGTGGCGGTTATTTTTGCCATTGCCTGGTTTATCGTACGTTTTATTCGTCAGGCAGAGAAAAATATTATTTCCCTGCATGAGGCGAAGGACGAACCCGTGGACATCACCACGCTGGATGCTATTACCAAATTACTGCGTCTGTCGGTGATGATTACGGCCGCGTTGGTTGTCCTGCAGACATTAGGATTCAGTATTTCCGGTGTGCTGGCTTTTGGTGGTGTCGGTGGCATCGCCATTGGTTTTGCGGCACGAGACTTGCTGGCCAATTTTTTTGGCGGCCTGATGATTTATCTCGACAGACCCTTTTCAGTGGGTGACTGGGTACGTTCACCCGATCGTGAAATTGAAGGCACAGTAGAGCGTATTGGCTGGCGGCTAACGGTTATACGTACCTTCGACAAACGTCCTTTATATGTACCCAACTCTATTTTCGCCAATATTGCAGTAGAGAACCCGTCGCGGATGACCAATCGCCGTATCCATGAAACATTTGGTGTTCGTTATGATGACATATCGAAGGTGTCTGAAATTACTGCTGATGTGGAAAACATGCTGCGCAATCATCCGGAAATCGAAACCGGCCATACCTTAATGGTGAATTTAGTGAACTTCGCACCTTCATCGGTGGATTTTTTCGTGTATACATTCACTAAAACTACTGTCTGGACTGACTTCCACAAGATTAAACAAGATGTCCTCTTGAAAATAGAAGAGATCATCACTAAACATGGAGCAGAAATGGCTTTCCCTACTTCAACAGTGCATATGCCTGATGGCGTTACGATTAGCAGTGCCGAATCTATGAAAATAGAACCAAGTTAATCTTTTTAATCAAAAGCATGAATAGCAGTTCGAGATAATTATGGCCGATAAGTTATTAATCATTCTAATGAATACCGATCCTACTAATTCGTCTGAATTAGGGACACCTTTCATGCAGGCAAGTGTTGCGGCTGCTATGGAATATGATGTCGAGGTAGTGTTTACAGGTAGAGCTGGTGAATTGGCAAAGCTGGGTGTTGCGGACAAACTTCGGTTTACAGATGGCAGTAATAAAACAGTTTATAATTTAATGAAGGATGCTGCTGAAGCTGGCGCTAAATTCAAAATTTGTACTTCGAATCTTGAGTTATGGGGTGATGATATGATTCCGGAAATTTGTGAAACTGTAGGTGCGGCTTACATTATCAGTGAAGCTATGGATGATGAAACAGTTACCTTTACGTATTAATTTCTATTCCTGATAGCGTAG
>JAUWVK010000135.1 GCA_030617485.1 Gammaproteobacteria bacterium | reverse complement strand
CTACCCAGGCTACATACTCATCAACGAGTTCTGCAGCTGTCAGCGTTTTTCCTTCAGAGGTCAGCTCGTATTTTCCATCTTTATAAAATTCGGAAGCAGCTGCATCGATGGCGATAAAAACATCTTTACCCGCACTGTAACCAGCAGCTTTGATCGCTTCTAAAATAACTTCAATAGCCGCTTCGTTTGATGGCAAATCTGGCGCAAAGCCACCTTCATCACCTACCGCGGTATTAAGGCCACGATCGTGTAATACTTTTTTCAGCGCATGGAATATCTCTGCACCACAACGAATAGCTTCTGATATATTTTTTGCGCCCACTGGTTGAATCATAAACTCCTGTAAATCCACGCTATTGTCTGCATGAGATCCGCCATTGATAATATTCATCATCGGTACGGGCAAGGTTGTCGCATTGCTTCCACCAAGATAACGATAAAGCGGCAAACCCGCCTCTGTTGCCGCAGCCTTGGCCGCAGCCATTGATACAGCCAATAAAGCATTCGCACCCAGGCGATCTTTATTTTCCGTGCCATCAAGATCAATCATGATTTGATCAATCGCTGCCTGATCACTGGCATCTTTACCAAGCAGGGCATCGCGGATTTCACCATTAATATTGGCAACAGCAGTTAATACGCCTTTTCCCAGGTAGCGGCTTTTATCACCATCACGCAGTTCAATAGCTTCGCGTGAACCAGTGGATGCACCTGAAGGAACAGCCGCACGACCTAAAATGCCAGACTCTAAAACAACATCTGCTTCAACTGTAGGGTTGCCACGAGAATCTATAATCTCGCGGGCATGAATATTTGCGATTTTCGCGGTCATCAAAACTCCGAATAAATGTAATTAGTAAAATATGATTTAAATAGTGTAAAAAAATTAAACTGGGTCGTGTTCAAAGCCACGTGATTTAACAACATCATCCAACGCTTTAAGCATTTCCAGCAATCCTGCCATTTTATCGATTGGCCAAACGTTGGGGCCATCGCTCAAGGCCTTATCTGGATCAGGATGGGTTTCCATAAACAATCCGGAAATACCTGATGCAACAGCAGCCCTTGCAAGAACAGGTACAAACTGACGCTGGCCGCCAGAGGTTGCGCCCTGACCTCCGGGCTGTTGCACGGAATGCGTGGCATCAAAAACTATCGGGCAGCCTGTTTCTCGCATAATGACTAAACCGCGCATATCCGAGATAAGGGTATTATAGCCAAAGGACACACCACGTTCGCAAACCATGATCTGGTCATTCCCTGCTTCGCGCGCCTTATCCATAACATTTTTCATATCCCAGGGCGCAAGAAACTGACCCTTTTTGATATTCACCGGCTTACCGGCACGAGCCACGTTCTGAATAAAATTAGTTTGGCGACATAAAAAAGCCGGTGTCTGCAACACATCCACCACCGAGGCCACTTCACCCAAAGGAGTATCTTCATGCACATCCGTCAATATGGGTACATCAATTTGCGCTTTGACGTTGGACAAAATGCGCAGACCTTCTTCTACACCCGGTCCACGATAGCTACTTGTCGACGAACGATTTGCCTTATCGAAAGAAGATTTGTAAATAAAAGGGATACCAAGCTTCGTGGTCATTTCCTTCAAGGTGCCGGCAGTATCGATAGCCAATTGCTCGGACTCGATGACACAGGGGCCTGCGATAACAAACAGGGGTTTATCCAGACCGACTTCAAAATTACAGAGTTTCATATTTCCGCCTTATTTAGCAGCATTAGATTCGGACTTTGTTTCTGAAAAAGCTCGAGCAGCTGTAATAAACCCGCTAAATAACGGATGACCATCACGCGGTGTTGAAGTAAATTCAGGATGGAACTGACAAGCCACAAACCAGGGATGTTCTGGTATCTCAACCATTTCCACCAGCGTATCATCAGCAGAGCGACCCACCACAGCAAGCCCTGCGTTCTGCAGCACATCCAGATAAGTATTGTTAAATTCATAGCGGTGGCGGTGGCGTTCCATGATATGGGATTTGCCATAGAGCTCGCGTGACATGGAACCGTCCGCCAGCACGCAATCCTGGCCACCCAGGCGCATGGTGCCACCGAGATCGGAATCTTTGTTACGCTGCTCTACCGCCCCATCTGCCGTCGTCCACTCAGTAATCAGAGCTATTACCGGATCCTTTGTGTCCTGAGCAAATTCAGTGCTATGCGCCCCTTTAAGACCGGCAACATTACGGGCGTATTCAATCACTGCCACCTGCATGCCAAGGCAAATACCCAGGTAAGGCACGCCGTTTTCACGAGCATATTTTACTGCCGTAATCTTGCCTTCCACTCCCCGGTCACCAAAACCGCCTGGCACCAGAATGGCGTCCACGTCCTGGAGACAATCAACGCCATCATTCTCGATATCTTCAGAATCGATGTAACGAATCTTCACCTTGGTACGTGTGTGTAAACCTGCGTGTATCAAGGCTTCTGAAAGAGATTTGTAGGCCTCGGTGAGGTTCATATATTTACCCACCATGGCCACGGTGACCTCACCATTGGGATCGTTCATGGCGTCCACCACGGCCTGCCATTCGGAAAGATCGGCAAGAGGAACATCGAGCCTCAGTTTGTCCACCACAATCTGGTCGAGGTGCTGCTCATGCAGCAATACTGGAATCTGGTAAATACTGTCGGCATCCACCGCAGAGATAACAGCCCGCTCTTCCACATTGGTGAACAAGGCAATTTTACGGCGCTCGTCATCCGGTACCGGACGGTCTGCACGGCAAATCAGTACATCTGGCTGAATACCAATGGAACGTAGCTCTTTCACTGAGTGCTGAGTGGGCTTGGTTTTAAGCTCACCTGCGGTGGAAATATAGGGCAGCAAGGTCAGGTGCATGAACAGGGTATTATCATGCCCCAACTCCACACCCATCTGGCGAATGGCCTCCAGGAATGGCAGCGACTCGATGTCACCTACCGTACCGCCGATTTCCACCATCAGCACATCCAGGCCTTCGGCACATTCCAAAACCCGGCGTTTGATCTCATCGGTAATATGCGGAATAACCTGCACCGTACCACCCAGGTAATCACCCCGACGCTCTTTGCTAATTACGTCAGAATAAATACGTCCTGAGGTGAAATTATTGCGCTGATGCATGGTAATGCGCACAAAACGCTCGTAGTGGCCAAGGTCAAGATCGGTCTCAGCACCATCCTCGGTAACAAATACCTCACCATGCTGAAAAGGGCTCATGGTGCCGGGATCCACGTTGATATAAGGATCCAGCTTCATCAGGGACACTTTCAGGCCACGCGATTCAAGAATGGCAGCCAACGAGGCGGAAGCGATACCTTTCCCCAGAGAGGAAACAACACCACCAGTCACAAATACAAATTTGGTCATTAAAAACCCAGGAAAATTGACAAGAAAAGGAACTTCAGACGGGAAAGTAGATTAACAGATCAGGAGGGTTCCCTCAATAATTGGCCCTCAATAAATAGGGCTCAAAGATATCGCCCCACAGAAAAATTAATCGATGCGAACCTGTCGCATGAGCTCTTCTCGATCCCGGCGGGGTTTTCGTGAGCCATCACTCTCTATCTCCCACATCTCCTGGCGAATAAAGTGGATAACAACCGGCTTGGAGGCCATCTGACGTCGGAGTTTCTTCAGTACCTCGGTCACCTTATCTTGCTCAGCACGTTCAGTTACACCATAAATATGGATTTCCAGCCTACGTGCGCGAGCAATCCCCTCAACTGCTGGAATATCAGCAAATTTAGCCTTTACCGGGAAGTCATAGCGCTGAACCAGCTCCGCAACTATTTGGTCTACCTCGCCAGAGTCGCGATCTGTTATGTTCCAGGTCGACGAAACAGCAAAAAGCACCATCAGCGCGATAGCGATGACAACAATTGAAGTCTCACCAAAAGAGGGTTTAATGCCGTGTTTATAACGTTTAATAGCCCATACCAGGATGGCGATTGGGCCAACAATATAAACCAGGATAATAAGTAAGACTTGTACCATCACTCAAGCATAACAAATGTTTAAGAATTTTGAGACAGTAAAATAGATAGGGTTATTAGCGAGACAATGCCTGATCAATTCTAAATAGCCAACCGGCACACCAGCCTCGGTTCAGCCACCACCCCAGGAACACCCCGGTAGTATTTGCCGCCATGTCTGCGAATTCAAAATAACGATGACCAACCCAGCCCTGTATGAATTCAAGCGAGATGCCCATCAGACAAAAACCAGCGGCCAAAAAAAACTGATGTTTTTTCGATTGATATAGCTGGCTAAACCAGCCCATTAACACACTGTAAGCAAACAGATGCCCAAGCTTGTCGGAAAAAGCAAAATCAAGAACATCAGGGGGGTTAGAGGTCAGAGAAAGGTAAAGCACCAAACCAATCATGCACCAGCCAATCGCGACCCACCCTGACGAATAGCGAAAACGTGAAGCATCAACAGACATAAATAAAAAAACGTTTGCTATGCAAAAACCCGCTAATATGCATTCTTGTTAACAAAGCCAGAAAACACAGTACGAATAATAATTTTTATATCAAACCACAAAGACCAGTGCTCTATATAATATAAATCATACTCAATTCGTTTTCTGAGGTCTG